>NZ_JBNNHG010000046.1:0-20572 GCF_050268705.1 Stenotrophomonas sp. NPDC077659
TCGTAGGCGCCATCCATGGCGCCTGCGGTCCTGCAAGCCCACACCGCCCCACCCCCGACAGTTTCCGAGTGACGGTTGGATTGGATTCCCGACGGCACTTTGTTCGATTGATTCGATCTAAATCAAGTTTCGTTACAATATTGCATTTCCATTATCTCGATCTAAATCAATTCGTATCGTGATCGATCATTTCTAGAAAGAATGAAATGAATCTTCCTGGCAGCCCGCAGGAAACTGTCGAAGGCGGGGTGGGTCCGGTTGAGGGGGCGTGAGCCGCATGGATGCGGCGACCGAGGCTACATGGACGTATTTACGCCGTCCCCCTCAACCGGACCCACCCCGCCAACCCACGGCTACCCAGCTTTTGACGTTGACGTTGAAGTTGCTTCAGCAGGTGCAGGGCGCAGCCCTGCCGAAAAAGCCCCTTCCTGCCGGTTTTGCGCATTCGGCTGCCGAATCCGGCCGTGGATTTGCCGGAATGCGCGATTGCCGTGCCGGAATGAAGTGCGCGTCCCCCGCCAGAAAGCGCGAAATGTCAGTCACCTGCCTCGCGGCACGTCCACCGACTTTCAAGCTGTACGCCTACAGGGGAAATGCATATGAACCACATCTACCGGCGCGTCTGGAACCGCCAGCTCAATGCCCTGGTCGTGGCCTCCGAACTGGCCACCGGCGATAGTGGCGGCACTGCCCAACGTGACCCGCGCACCGTCCTGCCGACCCCCACCGCTTTGTCGCTGGCGCTGCTGTGTGCGCTGGCCAGCGCCACGGCCTCCGCCGATGAAGCCAACCAGTCGCTGCGCGACCTGCAGGCGCTGGCGGCCAAGTACACCCAGGCCATGCCGGTGAAAGTCGATGCCGAAGTCGCGCTCGCCGCCGCAGCGCGCCAGGCGCAGACCGGCCCGGCCATCAGCACCGACGCGCGCATCGGCCTGCAGTTGAACACCACCGGCCTGCCGATCGTCAGGAACGTGGTGCCGGCGACCGTCAAGGTGTCACTCGGTGCGGGCAACGCGCCGCAGCAGGTGGCTGCACCGGCTGTGGCTGCCGATGTGAGCGCTTCGCCGGGACTGGGCAGCAGCGCCCGGTTCGAAGCCGCACTCGGTACGCAGGTGGCGGCACAGCCGCAGGGCTTCGTCGCGGCGGCCACCCACGCAGCGGCCACGGCGCAGATCGGCACGGTGGGCACACCGTTGGCCAGCGTGCAGACCAAAGCAGCGGTTGCAGCGAACGTCGACGCAACGCCGGCCCCTTCACTGGCCAGGATGAAGATGGCGGTCGACAGCCAGATTGATGCGAAGCCGGCACTGGCCGGGCATGCCATCGAAGGGCAGGGCCAGATGGCGGCAGCGGCATCGGCCACACTGCCGGCCAAGGAAGAACGGCCTGGCGACACCGACGATCACGCGTTGACCGCCAGCATCGACGGCAGCGTCGCCGGTAAGGTGCGCGTGCTGGACGTGGACGCCCGGGACGTGGTGGCCGACCGCAATCTGAAACTGGCCGGTACCACGGCGGTGAACGCGCAGACCTCCTCACTGGGTCTGGGCGGTCTGCTCACGGGCGTTGGCAGTGCGCTGGACGGCATCGGCAACGCGGTCGGCAGCCTGGTTGGTGGTGACCTCAACGGCACCGTCAACAACCTGGGCGGTGCCGTCGGCGGTCTGCTCGGCAACACCCTGGGCGGCCTCGGCCTGACTCAGCCGTCGCCGATTCCGGCAAACAGCCCCAAGGCACCGGCCGCTGCCGATCCCAATGCCGGGCTCATCGTCGGCACCGGCGGCCTGGTCGGTGGTGTCAGCGTGCTCATCGGCCCGACCATCGACAGCCTGTTCGGTGGCAGTGGCTATCTGTCCAACGGCAATACCAAGGTCAGCACGGCCAACATCATGCAGACCTATTCGACGGTGAACGTGCTGGGCCTGCCGACGGTCAATGCCACGCCGGTCGGTACCACGCTCAATGGCCTCGGCGGTGCGGTCACCGGCGGCAGCTCGCATCTCACCCTGATCGGCGGGGTCACCTCGGACAGCTACATCTACAACATCAACAACGGCAATCCTGGCGGCCTGCTCGGCCTGCTGCTGCCGAAGGATTCGCCGGAATGGGCGGCCAAGTGCCTGAACGTCCTCGGTGTGGCCGACATTTCCTGCTGGGCAGTCAATGCCGCGCAGGACTACCAGGTGCTGATGGGCGATGGCGCCTTCGCCAACGGGTCGAAGGAAGTGGTGATCGGCGCCAATGCCCGCCATGAACTGCCGAAGGTGGATGCCAACGTCGCCTTCCCCGGCGACGGCACCAACCATGCGACCAACCCCACCGGTGTGCCCACCGCGGACTACGCCGCCCGCATGGGCCACTCGGTGATCGTCGGTGACAGCGCCGTGGGTACCGCCAACGGGCAGACCCTGCTTGGCGCCGAGGCCACCTCCAACCAGGCCAACTCGGTCGCGCTGGGCTACCGCTCGGCGGCACTGCGCGGCGCGCAGGCCAGCTACAGCGCCTTCGGCCTGACCACGCCGCAGGTTTCCGCCGGTGAAGTCTCGGTGGGTACGACCAACGGCGGCGAGCGGCAGATCACCAACCTGGCCGCCGGCAGCGCCGGCACCGATGCGGTCAACGTCGCCCAGTTGCAGGGCGCGATCAGCCAGATCGATGCGCTGGGCGATGTGGCAGTGACGTACGACCTGGACGAACTCGGCAACCCGGATTATCGCCGGGTCACCCTGGGTGGGGGGACTGGCACCACCACTCTGGCCAACCTCGCTGCAGGCGCTCTCAGCGCCACCAGCACCGAAGCGGTCAATGGCAGCCAGCTGTTCACCAGCAATGATGCGATCACCCGCTTCTTCGGCGGCCGCACTGCCTTTGATCCGGGCACCGGTGCCTTCACCGCGCCACTGTTCGAGATCAGCACCATTTCCAGCGATGGCGCCATTGCACAGGAAGGGTATGAGAACGCCACCGATGCGTTCGACGCAGTCGATGGTTCCCTGGTCAACCTCAACACACAGATCAACGACATCCGTGACGGCGGTACCAAGTACCTGCGGGTGAACTCCACCGGCCTCGAAGCGGTGGCCACCGGCGCGGATTCCATCGCCGTGGGTAGCAACGCACAGGCCAACGCTGCCAACAGCATCGCGATGGGTGCCAACAGCATCGCCGAGCGCGACAGCAGCGTGTCCGTCGGTGCTGCGGGTGCCGAACGGCAGATCACCCATGTGGCCGCTGCCACCGAAGCGACCGACGCGGTCAATCTGGGCCAGCTGCAGGCCTCGGAGCAGGGTGCATTGCGCTACGACGTCAACGCCGATGGCAGCGTCAACTACGCCAGCGCCACGCTGGGGCAGGTCGGCACTGCCACCACGCTGCGCAACCTGGGGCCGGGTGAAGTCAGCGCGGCCAGCAGTGATGCGATCAACGGTGCCCAGCTGTTCGCCGCCAACCAGACGCTGGCCAACCACCTTGGCGGTGGCGCGACCGTGGATGGCAATGGCGTGGTGACCGCACCCACCTACACCATCAACAACGTGGCCGCGAACGGCGCGGTGACCCAGGGCAGCTACAACGACGTGGGCAGTGCCTTCGACGCAGTCAGCACCTCGCTGGCCAACGTCGCCGACCAGACCGAGGATCTGGACACGCGTGCTGTGAAGTACGACGTGGACGGGAGCGGCAACATGATCGACTCGGTCACCCTCAGCGGCACCGGCGGCGCGCCGGTGAAGCTGACCAATGTCGCGGCGGGCAACATCCTGGCCGGCAGCAGCGATGCCATCACCGGCGACCAGCTGTTCGCCACCCACGCCACCCTCGCCAGCTACTTCGGTGGCAGCACGGCCTACGACGGCAGCACGTCACTCTGGACCGCGCCGTCCTTCAACATTTCCAGCATCGCCACAGATGGCAGCATCTCGCTCAACGATTACAGCAACGTCACGGCGGCGTTCTCGGCGGTCGATGGCTCGCTGCGCACGCTCAACCAGCGCATCGTCAACGGCAGCGCCAGCCCGTACCTGGCCGTCAATTCCACCGCTGCGGCAGCCACTGCAGCGGGTGCCGAAGCGGTGGCGGTGGGTCCGCAGGCCAGTGCGACCGGTGCGGCCAGCGTGGCGGTCGGCAGTGGTGCCAGCGCCAGTGCGGACAACAGCGTGGCCCTGGGCAGCGGCGCGGTTGCCAGCGTGGGTGCCCAGACCGGCTACACCGCAGCCTACGGCCAGGCTGGGTCCAGCAGTTCGGCCGGTGAAGTGTCGGTGGGCAGCAGCGGTGCCGAGCGCAAGATCACCCACGTCGCCGACGGCTCCGATGACCACGACGCCACCAATGTGGGCCAGTTGAACAACGGCGTGAACTACGCCATCGACCAGTCCAAGGCCTACACCGACCAGAAGATCCAGAACATCACCAACGTGGCCGGCAGCTTCCGCGCCAACAACAGCAACAACCTGGCCGATCCGGCCGCGACCGGCGTCAATTCCGCCGCCGGCGGTGCCGGTGCTTCTGCCGCCGGTGCCAACTCGACCGCGCTGGGCAATGGTGCACAGGCCCAGGCTGACAATTCGCTGGCATTGGGCGCTGGCTCGGTGGCCAACAGGGCCAACACCGTGTCGGTCGGTGCCGGCGGTGCCGAACGTCAGGTGGTCAACGTGGCCGATGGCAGCCAGGCCACCGATGCGGTCAACGTGCGCCAGCTGCAGGCCTCGCAGCAGGGCACGCTGCGCTATGACACCACCACCAATGGCGATACCAACTACAACAGCGTGACCCTGGGCAGCACCAGCAGTGGCCCGACCACGGTGCGCAACGTGGCCGCCGGTACCGCCAGCACCGATGCGGTCAACGTCGACCAGCTGCGGTCTGGCATGGCGCAGACCCTGGACTGGTCCAAGGCCTACACCGATGAGCGCATGGGCGGCTTCGAGCGCGAGCTGCGCAAGACCGACAACCGTGCTTCGGCCGGTATCGCCTCGGCCATGGCCACGGCAGCGCTGCCGCAGCCCAGCGAAGCCGGCCGCAACATGGCTTCGTTCGCGGCGGGCAGTTACAACGGTGAATCCGGCATGGCGGTGGGCATCTCCGGCGTGTCCGAAGGCGGCCGCTGGATCTACAAGTTCAGTGGCTCCACCAATACCCGCGGCGAAGCCGGTGTGGCGGTGGGTGCCGGCATCCAGTGGTGATCCGCATGGCCGGGCGGCACCTGTCGCCCGGCTCCGCAGGCCGCAACGCCGGCCTCGTTACAGGGGGAATGACATGACTGTTCAATCCATCGTGCGCAGCGGTCGCAATGCCGCCGCGCTGGTCCTGGCCGCTGGCCTGCTCGCTTCCTGCCGCAGCCATGCACCTGCGGCCGACGGACCCACTGAAGCTGCCACCGTGGCCTTCCCCGAGGCGTCGCGCGCCTCGTTGAAGGAGGGCATCTACCCGGACATTGCCGACCTGCGTCGCTTCGCGCCGGGCATGAGCAAGCGCCAGCTGTACACCTTGCTGGGCACGCCGCATTTCAACGAAGGCATGTGGGGCGTGCGCGAGTGGGACTACCTGTTCAATTTCCGCACTGCGCAGGGCGCGGAGTACTTCACTTGCCAGTTCCAGGTACGCTTTGACAGCAAGGGCATTGCCCAGGGCGGTTACTGGAAGCCTGCGTCGTGCGCAGCGGTACTGGACCCGCCGCGGCCACCGTCGCCTCCGGCACCGGCACCGCTGCCGGAGCAGCCGCTGCGGCTCTCGGCCGATGCCTTGTTTGCCTTCGACAGCGCCGTGCTCAGCGCCGAGGGCCAGCAGGCCGTGCAGGGCGTGCTGGCGCAGGTGCGCGAAGCCAGCCAGGTGCAGTCGATCCAGGTGGTGGGCTACACCGACCGCATCGGCAGCGCCAGTTACAACAAGCAGTTGTCGCAGCGCCGCGCCGAAGCCGTCCGCCAGGCGCTGGTGCAGGGTGGGGTGCCGGCCGCCAGCATCAGTGCGGAAGGCCGTGGCGCGGCCGAGCCGCTGGTGCAGTGCGGACAGGGCAGCCGGCGCGCGCTGATCGCCTGCCTGGCGCCGAACCGTCGCGTGCAGATTGCCGGCGTCGCCCATCCACGTTGATGTCTTCCCTGCCGGGATGGTCCGGCGTTCCCGGGTCCCCCCTGGTCGGCCGGCAGGCCGTGGCAACGTCTCCCCCGTTTTCCACGCCTGCCGGCAGACCAGGTTCTTCAACGGTGTGCACGATGAATGCTCAATGCCAGCCCTCGTCCATGAAGACCGAAGCCACAGTCAGCGTGTATGGCCCGCTCGGCAACCACTCGGTGGTGCGCATTCACGGCCGCCGCCTGCCGGGGCTGATCCTGCAGGCCGACACCGTGGCCGGGTTCCTCATCCAGCTGCAGGATGCCCAAGCCTGCCTGCGCAGCGGCCGCGCGCAACGCGCCGATGCGGAAATGGACATGCTGATCGACACGCTGCAGCAGTGGTGTGCGCTGATCGAATCGCGCCTGGCTGATGCCGGCGAGGCCCTGTAAAAAAGGGGGCAGATACCAGTAGATCCACGCCATGCGTGGATACGCAGAGCTGTCAAAACGACTTAATCCTCTCCGTCCCCTTTTTCAGTCGCGGGTGCTGACTTCCCAGGTAGCGTGCAGTACGCCTGGGACCTGCTCCATGCGCGCCAGCGCCAGGTCCAGTTCCTCGGCGCTGACGGCGGTGCTGACCAGTACGGCGATTACATCGGTCGGGGCGTCGGCATGCTCGACCACCTGCACGTCGCCCACCGGGTACTGCGCTGCCTCCAGCGTATCGACCAGGCGTTCGCGCACCCGCGGCACGGCCTCGGCGTCCACGCTCAGGCGCACCTCGTAGGTCGCCTCGCTGGCGGTTTCGTTGATCGGAATGCGGTTGATCGCGTTCACCAGCGGACGCAGCAGGGTGTTGCCGGCAATCACCAGCACCGCCAGCAGCACACCCTCGGCCAGCATGTCCGCACCGGTGCAGCTGCCCACCGCCGCCGAACACCACAGGGTGGCGGCGGTGTTCAGCCCACGCACGTTCATGCCTTCTTTCATGATGACGCCGGCGCCGAGGAAGCCCACGCCGGAAACGACATAGGAAATCACCCGCACCGCTTCAGCGCTGCCGGCGATGCGCATGCCCAGGTCGACGAAGGCCGCCGCGCCCACCGCCACCAGCACGTTGGTGCGCAGGCCGGCGGTGCGTTGCCGGTACTGGCGCTCGGCACCGATCAGCGTGCCCAGTATGAAGGCGGCCAGCAGGCTGACCACGGTGTCGGCGAAGGGGCCGGGCTGGAATGTGTCGATGAAACGCATGGCCGGAGTCTAACCCCTAAGGATGACAGTAGATCCACGCCATGCGTGGATGGCTTGGATCCACGCCATGCGTGGATGGGGTTCAATCGCTGTCTTCGACGCGCTCGCCCATCAACTCGCGCTGGCGCTTGTCCAGCTCTTCGGCATAGCGCTTGCGCACGAACGCCTCGGAGACCACGCCCAGCACCTGGCCATCATTGGAGACCACCGCCAGCTCATCGGCCTGGGTCTGGTCGAAGCGCTGCATGACGGTGACCACGTTGGCGCTGGCCGACAGGGCCACGTCACGGTTCTCGGCGAAATCGCCGACCACGGCATCCGCCTTGACGCCATCGCCGAACAGGCGCGGAATCTGAACGATGCCGGCGTAGTGGCCTTCGCTGTCGACCAGGATGACGCGGCCGCCGGAACCCAGCGGGAAGCGCTGGCGGAAGCTGGCCGTGTCCAGGTCGGCCGGGGCAGTGGCCACGCCTTTGCGCATCATCCGCCCGGCGCTGAGGTTCTGCACCCAGCCCACGTCGCGGGCGCTCCTGATGGTTTCCCCGCGCAGGTGCATGCGCCAGGTCGAGAACGAATAGCCGAACCACTGCCGCACCAGCGTGCTGGATACCAGCACCGCACTCATCACCACGCTGGTCAGCAGGAAGTCGTGGGTGCCTTCCAGCACCAGCATGGCCATGGTCATCGGCGCGCCGACCACGGCGGCGGCCAGCGCGGCCATGCCCGCCAACGCGGCCGATGTGGCATCGATGACCGGTACGCCGGTGGCCAGCGTCAGCAGGCCAGCAAACAGTGCGCCCACCAGGGTGCCCATGAACAACGAGGCGAAGAACAGGCCGCCGCGGAAGCCGAAGCCCAGCGAGATGCCCGAGGCCAGGCACTTGAGGGTCAGCAGGGCTCCGATCCAGATCAGCGGCAGGTGGGTGGTCAGGTCCAGGTGCAACGCGCCGTGGCCGGAGGACAGCACCTGCGGGCTGGCCATCGCCAGCGGAATCAGCAGCAGGCCGCCCAGTACCGGTCGGCCCCACAGCGGCAACGGGCTGCGCTTGACGGTGCCTTCGATCGAGGCGATCAGGCGCATCACCAGGATGCCGACCATGGCGCAGCAGCAGCCAAGCAGGCCGTAGATGGCATAGTCGGCGGCGCGCACGTCGATGGTGGACGCGGCCGGCAGCAGGTAGGCATCGATACCCGCCTGATCGGCTACGAATGCCCCCGCCAGCGCGGCCACGGCCACCGGTGCCAGTGCGGCCGGGGTATAGGCACCGATGACGATCTCGAACGCATAGAAGGCGCCGGCCAGCGGCGCACCGAAGGCAGCGGCAATGGCACCGGCCGCACCGGCGCCGACCAGGATACGCACGTCATTGCGGCGCAGGCGCATCACCCGGCCCAGCTGCGAGCCACTGCCGGCGCCCATCTGCGTGTACGACGCCTCCAGGCCCACCGAGGCGCCGCAGCCGTTGGAGACCAGGGTCTGGGCCAGCACGATCAGGTTGTCACGCATCGACATGCGGCCGCCATGCAGGGCATTGGCTTCCACGGCATCGAGCAGCGGGCGCTTGAGGCGGGTTGCGGCCAGTGCGATCAGGCCGACCACCAGGCCGCCCAGCGGCAGCACCAGCAGCGCGGTCCATGGCAGCGAGGGCAGCGAGCTCAGTCGCATGCCCTCGTCCAGACCGTACAGCGCGCCCTGCAGCCAGCGGGCAAGGCCTGACTGCAGCAGGGTCAGGCCGCCGGCGATCAGGCCGACCACCAGCGCCAGCGCGATGAACCACAGGTCGCTGCCACGCAGGCGCAGGCGCAGGCCCTGGAAGGCCAGATGCAGGCGCGATGGCGAAACGTGGGAGGACATGGTGGCGGCATGATACGCCGCCACCGTGATCGTTGCCCTCACCGCATCGGGCGGGTGGGCCCTCAGAAGCGGTAGCGGCCCTGCACGTAGAAGGTGCGCGGCGCGGCCACCATGCGCCCGGCATTGCCGTCGACATTGCGGGTGAACCAGCGCTTGTCGGCCAGGTTGTTGACGCCCACGGCGATCTCGCTGTCGCCCAGGCCGGGCACCTGCCAGGCCACCTGCGTGTTCAGCAGGCGAACGCCCGGCACCCGGCCCACACGCGCATCGGCGCTCTCGGCCCAGGTGTTGGCCGCATCGGAGTACTGGCCGCTCTGGTGCGTGCTGGAGAGGTTGAAGGTCCAGGCGGCGATGGCGTAGCGGGCGCCGATGCTGTCGGTGTCACGCGAGTAGAACGGCACATCCAGGCCGCGGTTCTCGCCGGACTGCTGGATCGCCTTGGTCCAGGTGTAGTTGGCGTACAGCTCCAGCCCGGCCAGTGCGCTGTCCTCGGCGAAGCGATACTCCACCGCGCTTTCCACGCCCTTGTGGTCGGTGGCGCCGATGTTCTGGAAGGTCGGCGGGGTGATGCCCGGCACCTGCTGGATCTGGTTGTCAAAGCGCATCTTGAACACGGTCACTTCCGCGCGCACGGCACCGTCCTGCCAACGCGCGCCCAGTTCGGTGGTTTTCGCCACTTCCGGGTTCAGCGGGTTGCTTGCGGTCTGCGAGTTCAGCTGGATGTTCTGCACCGGCCCGAACGAGGTGGTGTAGTTGCCGAACACGGTCAGCTGCGGGGTCAGCAGATAGGCGATGTTGAGCGACGGCAGCGCCTTGTCGTTGCGGCTGCTGAAGGTGGCGGTGCCACCTGCCTGGCGGCGGTCCATGTCGATCCACTCCATGCGCACGCCCGGAGTGATCCGCCACTGGCCAACGGCGATGCGGTCATCTACGTAGAACGCATGCGCGTCAGTGGCGTTGTCGAAGCGGGTGATGGCACTTTCCACGCCGGTACGACGCACCACGGTGTAGCTGCGGTCGTTGCCGCGCTCGCGCAGGAAGCGGTAGCCGGCGGTGATGTCATGCACGGTGCTGCCCCAGCGCAGGCGCTGGGTGTAGCGCGGCTCGATGCCCAGCACACGGTAGTCGCGCGGCTGCACGGTCAGCTGGGTATTGGCGGCATTGATCAGCGAGCTGGCACGGTTGCTTTCGTTGTAGTACGCCAGTACCTCCAATTCGCTGTCGGCCGACAGGGTATTGGTGTAGCCCAGGTCGATGCCGGTGCGGTGGCCCTTCCAGAAATCGGTGGGGCGGGTGTTCTGGAACGGATCGGCCTCGTACTGCGCGCGGGTCAGGCCGCCCGGGGTCAGCGAGCGCACGTCGTACCAGGACAGCTTGGCGCGCAGTTCCTGCTGTTCGTCGATGGCATAGGCGAATTTCAGTGCAAGGTCGTCGAAGCGGTCGTCGCTTCCCTGGCGCCAGCCGCGGCCATCCTGGCCGGAGTAAAGCAGCGCCACGCCCAGGCCGTTGTCGCCGGTGCCGCCGAGGAAGGCGTTGTACTGGGTGCTGTCACCGCCGCCGTGGTCGTAGGCGCTGTAGCGCACCCCGGCCTCGCCGTGCAGGCCGGCCTCGGTGGGAATGGCCCGCGTACTGAAATTGATGATGCCGCCGACGTTCTGCGGCCCGTAGCGCACTGCACCGCCACCGCGCACCACGTCGATGGATTCGATGTTGGACAGGCTGGTCGGGGCGAACGACAGCTGGGGCTGGCCGTACGGCGCCACCGCCAACGGCACACCGTCCAGCAGCACGGTCGAGCGCGGCGAGTAACGGCCGGTCAGGCCGCGCACGCCGATGTTGAGCGAGACCGAACTGCCAGCGGTGCCCGAGTTGTCGGTGACCTGCACGCCGGGAATGCGGCGCATCGCATCGCCGATGCTGGCCGCGCCGCTGGCGTCGATGCGTTGGCGGTCGACCACGGTGCGCGCGCCGGCAAAGTTCTTGACGCTGTCGTGCAGACCGGTGCCCAGCCAGCTGCCGGATACCTGGATGCTGTCCAGGGTGGTGGCGCTGTCCTGCGCATGGGCGCCGGCAGACAGGCACAGAAGGAGGGCGGCGGCCAAGGGCAGGCGGGCCGGGGGCAGGATCGGGGAAGACATGGTGGCGGGTGCGGAAGGGTGGTAAATGAGAATTATTGCTGATTCCATTCGTCATTGGAATGCACCCGTGGAAGGTCGCGCTGAACGGGCCTCCGGCCCAGTGCTAAAGTGCGCGATTGCTCCCTGAACGCCGAGAACCGCCATGTCCACTGCCGCTTTCTATCCCGTCGGAACCCCTGGCCAGCCGTGGGGCGCGGCGGAACGGGAGCAGTGGCGGGGCCGCCAGCAGCGTCTGCGCCGCTACGATCAGGACGTGCTGCCGCGCATCGAGGCATTGGCCGACCGCTTCGACAAGGTGGCTTACGGCCAGCTCGAGTACGCTGGCGAAACCTACACGTTGTACGCCCTGCGCAGCCGCGACTGGAACCCGGCGCTGCCGGCGGCGCTGGTCACCGGTGGCGTGCACGGCTATGAAACCAGCGGCGTGATGGGTGCGCTGGAGTTCCTCGAACAGCACGCGGCCGACTATGCCGGCAGGGCCAACCTTCTGGTGGCGCCGTGCGTGAACCCCTGGGGTTTCGAGCGCATCAACCGCTGGAACTTTGATGCGATCGACCCGAACCGGAATTTCCGCGCCGATGGTCCGGCCCGTGAATCGACCGCCGTCATTGAACTGATCGCCCCGTACCAGGGGCAGTTCGTGCTGCACATTGATCTTCATGAGACCACCGACAGCGATGAGAGCGAGTTCCGGCCGGCGCTGGCTGCGCGCGATGGCAAGCCGTTCGAGCCGGGGCTGATTCCCGATGGTTTCTATCTGGTGGATGACAGCGAGAACCCTCAGCCTGCTTTCCAGCAGGCGGTGATCGCCGCCGTCGAGCAGGTGACCCATATCGCCCCGGCCGATGAGAAGGATGAAATCATCGGCTCGCCGGTGGTCGCCCACGGCGTCATCGAATACCCGCTGGTGAAGCTGGGCCTGTGCGCGGGCATCACCGGCGCCACGTACACCACCACCACCGAGGTCTACCCGGACAGCCCGCGCGCCACGCCGGATCAGTGCAATGATGCGCAGGTGGCGGCGGTGCGTTCGGCGCTGGACTACGCGCTGGCCCACCGCTGATCGTAGAGCCGGAGCCTGCGCTCGGCTGGGACCCTGCAGCCGAGCATGAGCTCGGCTCTACAGGGATGCACGCCCCGGGCGCGCGCGTAACACGCGTGGCCTGTCCTGGGGCTGTCATCGCGGTGACGCACTTCATCCTGCGTCCACTGCCATTCATGCAGACTCGGTCGGCTTATCCCTGACCGACCGGAGATGGCTGCCGATGGATGCACTGGAGCCTGGACACACCCCGGTGCGCACCCTTCGGCCTGTATTCGCGTTCGCCGCGATTGTCGTCGTTGCTTTCGCACTGTTCGTCAGCCTGTTCCCGCTGGGTGCGGGCCGGGTGCTGGTCAAAGCGCAGGACTGGGCCGCCCTCAACGTGGGCTGGTATTACCTGCTGGCGATGACCCTGTACCTGGTGTTCGTGGTAGGCGTGGCCCTGTCCAGGTATGGCGGCATCAAACTGGGGGCCGACCATGACGAGCCGGAATTCAGTTACCTCTCGTGGGCCGGCATGTTGTTCGCCGCCGGCATCAGCATCACGCTGTTCTTCTTCTGTGTCTCCGAGCCGCTGACCCACTATATGCAACCGCCGCAGGGCGATGCCGCCGCCGGTGAGGCCGGTGCACGCCAGGCCATGCAGTTGCTGTTCCTGCACTGGGGCCTGCATGGCTGGGGCGTGTTCGCGCTGGCGGCCATGGCCATGGCCTACTTCGCCTACCGGCACAACCTGCCGCTGGCGCTGCGCTCGGCGCTGTACCCGCTTATCGGCAAGCGCATCAACGGCCCCATCGGCTACACGGTGGATGCGCTGGGGATCGTTGCCACCGTGTTCGGCATCGGTGCGGACATGGGCTTCGGCGTGCTGCACCTCAACGCCGGCCTGACCCACCTGTTCAACGTGCCGCACTCCAACCTGGTGCAGATCGTGCTGGTGGCCAGCATGATGGGCGCCGCCGTCGTGGTGGCCGTGTCCGGCGTGGAGAAGGGGGTGCGCTGGATGGCCAACATCAACATGCTGCTGGCCATCGCCCTGGTGCTGTTCATGCTGTGCGCCGGCCCGACCCAGTATCTGCTCAGTACGCTGATGCAGAACGTGGGCGATTACCTCGGCAGCGTGGTCGGCAAGAGTTTCGATGTGTATGCCTATGGCGGCCGGCCGCAATGGCTGGGCGGCTGGACGGTGTTCTACTGGGCCTGGTGGATCGGCTGGGCGCCGTTCGTGGGGTTGTTCATCGCGCGCATCTCGCGTGGCCGCACCATCCGCGAATTCGTGTTCGGCGTGCTGCTCATCCCGCTCGGTTTCACCCTGGCGTGGCTGTCCATCTTCGGCAACAGTGCGCTGGACCAGGTACTGCACCATGGCCAGCAGCAACTGGCACAGCTGGCCGTCGATGATCCGCCCACGGTGCTGTATGCACTGCTGGATGGTTACCCGTGGAGCCGTGTGGTGATCGCGGTGACCGTGCTGGTCAGTTTCATTTTCTTTGTCACCTCGGCCGACTCGGGCGCGGTGGTGCTGTCCACGCTGTCCTCGCATGGCGGTGCCCCCGAGGACGATGGCCCGCGCTGGCTGCGCGTGTTCTGGGGCACGGTCATCGCGGTGCTGACCGCCGGCCTGCTGCTGGCTGGCAGCATCGATGCGCTGAAATCGGCGGTGGTGCTGGCCTCGCTGCCGTTCTCGGCGGTGCTGCTGTTGATGATGTGGGGCCTGACCCGGGCGTTCAGCGATGAATCCCACCGCGAGCGTGCGCAGCAGTTCCGGCCCTCACCGCTCATCGGCGACGACCGTCATCATCAAGGCTGGCGCCAGCGCTTGAGCCAGGCCATGCACTTCCCGGTGCGCGACCAGGTCTACCGCTTCATGGATGACACCGTGAAGCCGGCGATGGAAGACGTGGCCGAGCAGCTGCGCGGGCAGGGCTGGGACGTGGCCACGCGCTTCGAAGCCGGTGACATGGAACTGTCGGTCAACCACGGCGAGCAGCAGGACTTCCTGTACCGGGTGATCCTCAGCGGCTACCTGACCCCGTCCTTTGCCGCGCAGCAACTGCGCAACCAGCGCTATTACCGTGCCGAGGTGCATCTGTTCGAAGGCAGCCAGGATTACGACCTGGTGGGCTACAGCCGCAAGCAGATCATCAACGACATCATCAGCCAGTACGAACGGCACCTGCAGTTCCTGCATCTGAGCCGGTGATGTGGAGGGAGCCGAGCGTGGGCTCGGCTCTACAACGACATGCAGCGATGGTCCTGGATGGTCCTGTAGAGCCGAGCCCTCGCTTGGCTCCTCCATCTGGAAGTCAGACCCGCAGCAGCACCTTGCCGCCCCGCCCGGACTGCGCCGCGGCAGCCACCGCCGCAGCCACATCGTCCAGCGCGAAGATGCCGTCCACCGGCAGGGTGAGTTCGCCGCTGGCCGCGCGCTGCAGCAGCTCACCCACCAGGCGGCGCTTGTCGTCCACCGCCATCGCCTGGCTGACCTTGCTTCCCCAGAAGCCCTTCACGGTGGCCTCCTTGTAGATCAGGCCGCTGGCGGGAATCTGCATCGCCTCGCCACTCATCACGCCGAACGACACCAGGGTGCCGTGCAGCCCCAGCAGCTCAACCAGATCGGTGCTGGCACGGCCACCAATGGAATCGACGGCCGCGGCCGCCTGCGTTTCGCCGGTAGCTTCGCGCACCCGGTCCTTCCAGCCGTCCTGCGAGGTATCGAACACGTGGTCGATGCCCAGCGCCTGCAGCTGCGCGACGGCCTTGGCATTGCGCACCAGGTTGGCCACCTTGACGCTGCGCGCGCGGGCCAGCATCGCCAGCGATTTGCCGACCGCACCGTTGGCGGTGTTCTGCACGATCCACTGACCGGCGTCCACCTGCAGGAATTCCAGCAGCATCAGCGCGCTCAACGGCATGGCGATCAGCTGTGCGGCGGTTTCATCCGGGATCGACGCCGGCATCGGGATGACCATGCGCGCCGGTGCAACGAAGGCCTCGGCCCAGGTGGCATGCACCGATGCGGCGGCCACGCGCTGGCCAATCTGCAGGCCCTCCACATCCTCGCCGAGGGCATCGATCACGCCCAGTGCTTCGCTGCCGGCAACGGCCGGCAAGGTCGGCTTGTGGCCGTACAGCCCGCGCACGGTCAGCAGGTCGTGGTTGTGGATCGGGGCGAGCGTGGTGCGGACGCGCACTTCGCCGGGGCCGGGTTCGGGCAGGGCGACACCGGCGAAGGCAAGGACGGTGGCGGGATCGCCAAAGGCGGAATACTGGGCGGCGCGCATGGAAGCATCCATGTAGAGATGGTGTGGACGCAATGTGGGGGCGGGCGCCGCGTCGACAAGGCGCGGTGGTGCAACACGGCATCCTGCGACGGATCGTCGCGGAATGCCACGATCACCGCATCTTGTGTTGACGATCTTGGATATCCCCATTATGTTGTGGCCGTCACTCCCGGCCAGCCGCCGCCGCCGGACATGCAGCAAACGTCCCGCGGCCCGCCCCTGAAGGCTTGCCGTGTCGACGCGGCCGCCATCGTGCGGACGCAGACCGCCCCCACGGTCCGGATACCGGCCGCAGGCGCAGGCTTATTGCCGACGGTCTGGCGTTCCCGCGCAATGGCACACCATCCCCGACTGCCCTGTGTGCCGGTATCGCGCGCAGGGCCGCCATGGCATCGACGCATTGAAGCGTGCGTGCCTGGAGACGCAGGACAATGACCGACAGTACCTACCGCGCGGCCGATCTGGCCGGCGCCGGCGACGCCATGCGCGCCGGTGGCGAGCGTGTGCCCACCTGGATCACCAAGGAAGCGGGCAACCGCCGCCTGCCGTTCGAGGCCGGGCGCCTGCAGCGCAGCATCGATGGCGTGCACGCCGAGTTCCCACAGCTGGACGTGAGCGACTACCGCCGCGTGGTGCAGGCGATGGTCGAGCGCAAGCCGAGCATCAGCGCCGATGACCTGGTGGACCTGCTGATCCGCGAGGCCGAATCGCGCGTGGATCTGGTGGCGCCGGAGTGGGAACAGTTCGCCGCACGCCTGTACCTGCGCCGTCTTTACAAGCGCGCCAGCCGCAACCGCTTCTACGATGTCAGCCTGAAATACGGTTCCTACGTGGGTCTGCAGGAAAGCCTCGCCGACCGCGGCGTCTACAGCAACGACATCCTGCGCTGCTATTCGAAGGACGAACTACAGCAGGCCGGGCAGATGATCGACCCCGAGCGCGACCGCCTGTTCGCCTACAACGGCCTGTACCTGCTGGCCACACGCTATCTGGCCACCGATGGCAGCCGCGAGGTGTATGAGCTGCCGCAGGAGCGCTGGCTGACCATCGCCCTGTACCTGATGCAGAACGAAAAGCCGCGTGAGCGCCGCATGCAGCTGGTGGGGGAAGCGTACTGGGCGCTGTCCAACCTGTACATGACCGTGGCCACGCCGACGCTGGCCAACGCTGGCAAGGTCGGCGGCCAGCTGTCCAGCTGCTTCATCGACACGGTGGATGACAGCCTGCAGGGCATCTATGACTCCAATACCGATATTGCCCGGGTGTCCAAGCACGGCGGTGGTGTCGGCGCGTACCTGGGCTATGTGCGCAGCAGCGGTGCGCCGATCCGTGGCGTGCCCAATTCCTCCGGCGGCGTGGTGCCGTGGATCAAGCAGCTCAACAACACCGCCGTCTCGGTCGATCAGCTCGGCCAGCGCAAGGGTGCGGTGGCGGTATACCTGGACATCTGGCATCGCGATATCGAGGCCTTCCTGGATCTGCGCCTGAACAACGGCGACCAGCGCCTGCGCGCGCACGATGTGTTCACGGCGGTCTGCGTGCCGGACCTGTTCATGGAAGCGGTGGAGCGCCGTGCCGACTGGTACCTGTTCGATCCGCACGAAGTGAAGCAGGCCAAGGGCTGGTACCTGCAGGATTTCTACGATGAAACGCGCGGTGCGGGCAGTTTCCGCGACCGCTATGCCGAACTTGTAGGCGACGAACGCATCAGCCGCCGCACCGTGCGGGCCATCGATCTGTTCAAGCGGATCATGGTCAGCCAGCTGGAGACCGGCAATCCGTTCCTGTTCTACCGCGATGAAGTGAACCGGAAGAACCCGAACAAGCACGCGGGCATGGTCTATTCCAGCAACCTGTGCACCGAGATCCTGCAGAACATGAGCCCGACGCGGATGATCCAGGAGATCGTCAGCGGCGACCAGATCGTCACCACCCGGCGCGCCGGTGATTTCGTGGTCTGCAACCTGTCCTCGATCAACCTCGGCCGGGCCATCACCGCGCCGGACGATCTGCTGGCCAAGGATGTGCTGGAGCGCCTGATTCCGATCCAGGTGCGCATGCTCGACAACGTCATCGACCTCAACGCACTGCCGGTGCCGCAGGCCACCATCACCAACCGCAAGTACCGCGCCATCGGCCTGGGCACCTTCGGTTGGCACCATCTGCTGGCGCAGCAGGGCATCCACTGGGAAATGCCCGAGGCCGAGACGCTGTCGGACACGCTGTTCGAGCGCATCAATTTCCTGACCATCCAGGCCAGCCTGCAACTGGCGCGCGAAAAGGGCAGCTACCCGATGTTTGCCGGCAGCGACTGGCAGACCGGTGCCTACTTCCGTGACCGTCGTTACGAAGGCGCTGGCTGGGACAGCCTGGCCCGCGACGTGGCCAGCCATGGCCTGCGCAACGGCTGGCTGCTGGCGGTGGCCCCCAACATGAGTACCGCGCAGATCGCGGGTTCCACCGCGTCGATCGACCCGATCTACAGCGCGTTCTACTACGAGGAAAAGAAAGACTTCCGCAGGCCGGTGGCCGCGCCGGGCCTTTCGCTGGAAACCTGGCCGTACTACGAGAAGGGCGCCTACAAGGTCGACCAGTTCGCCAGCGTGCGGCAGAACGCCCGCCGACAGCGCCACGTCGACCAGGCCATCAGCTTCAATCTGTACGTGCCCAGCACCATCCGCGCCAGCACGCTGCTGGAGCTGCACCTGAGTGCCTGGCGCGAGGGCTTGAAGACCACCTACTACGTGCGCTCCAACGACATCGACATCAGCGAATGCGAATGGTGCTCGAGCTGATCACTGGGACTGCTGTAGAGCCGAGCCTATGCTCGGCTCAGGCACACCACGGCCGAGCGTGGGCTCGGCTCTACAGATCCAATGCATGCAATACGAAGGCAGACGACCATGGCAACCCCCCTCGACCGCATCAAGATCCTCGAACCGCGGCACCCCAACCGCAGCACCGGCATCATCAACGGCCGTACCAGCGGCATCCTCAACTGGAACGATATTCCGTACCCCTCGTTCTATCGCGCCTACAAGGAGCTGTCGACCAACTTCTGGATTCCCGACGAAGTGGACATGAAGCTGGATGCGCGCCAGTACGGTGAATTGTCCGGGCGCGAGAAGAACGCGTATGACTCGATCATCGGCCTGCTGGCCACGCTCGATTCGCCGCAGACGCGCTTCATCTACAACGTGGCCGAGTACATCACCGATCCAGCCGCGCATGCCAACGCCGCCATCATCGGCCAGCAGGAAGTGATCCACAACGAAAGCTACAGCTATGTGCTGGCCTCGATCACCGATCTTCCCAACCAGAACCGGGTATTCGAACTGGCCCGCACCCATCCGACCATCATCAAGCGCAACGCACCCATCATGGGGGCCTATGACGATTTCATGCGTGAGAAGACCGCCGAGACGCTGCTGCGCTCGCTGATCCAGTCTTCGATCCTGGAAGGCATCAATTTCTATTCGGGCTTTGCATACTTCTACAACCTGGTGCGGCAGAACCGCATGACCGGTACCGGCAAGATCATCAGCTTCATCAACCGGGACGAGCTGGCCCACACCAAGTTCATCAGCGAAGTGATCCGCGCCATCGTCGGCGAGAACCCGGAACTGCAGACCGATGAACTGACCGCGTACGTGCACGGCGCCTTCGAGCATGCCATCGAACTGGAAACCCAATGGTCTTCGGAAGTGCTGGATGGGATCGACGGCATTGATGTGGACGAGATGGTGCGCTACGTGAAATACCGCGCCAACAAGATGGCCGGCATGCTGGGCATCGAGCGCCTTTACAGCGACACCACCGACAACGTGATGCCGTGGATCAAGGCGTACGCCGACAATTTCACCGAGACCAAGACCGATTTCTTCGAGATGCGCAATGCAAGCTACAAGAAGACCAACGTCGACAATGGCTTCGACGACCTCTGAGCGCGGCGAGGCGCTGCGCATCCTGGTGGTGGTGGCCTCGCTCAGTGGCAATACCCGCGAGCTGGGCCGGCACATCCAGGCGCGCTGCCAGGCGGCCGGGCATGCGGTGTACTGGCAGGAGGCCGATGACCCCCGCAAGGCCGCACCGCTGGGCGCCGATGACGCCGACCTGGTACTGCTTGGCAGCTGGACCGACAACGCCGGGCGCACGCCTGCGGAGATGAAGGCCTGGGTGGCCGGCATTGCCGAACGTGGGGAGCGGCTGCGGCAGGTGGCGGTGTTCGGCACGGGCGAGACGCAGTGGGGGCAGGAGTACTACTGCGGCGCAGTGCACCGGCTGGTCCGCTACTTCCGCAGCGGCTATCCAGCGCTGGAGATCGAGCAGATGCCGCATGGCGAGCGCCATGCCGCGGCCATCGACGCCTGGACCGACGCGGTCCTGGCCCACTACAGGAGCACCTGCGATGCAGATCATCGACGCCACCACGCCTGAGCAGTTCCAGCAGTTGCTGGCCGAGCACCCGCGCGTGCTGGTGGATTTCCACAAGGAGCAGTGCCCGGGCTGCCGCATGCTGGAGATGTCGCTGCACCGGGTGGCCAACAGCGTGGCGGGGCAGGGTACAACCCTGCTGCGCGTGCAGCTGGAGGTGGTGGGCGAGGCATTCTTCCGCGAGCTGGGTCTGCGGCAGACGCCGACGTTGTCGCTGTTCCGCGACGGGGATGAGCGGCAGCGGTTGGCCGGGTTCCAGTCGCCGCAGCAGATTGAAGCGGCGATTGCGTTGCATCTGTAGAGCCGAGCCCATGCTCGGCTGCCGTTTGGCGCGGTGCGCGATCAAAAGCATCCACGCATGGCGTGGATCTACTGGAGCCGAGCCCATGCTCGGCTGCCGTTTGGCGCGGTGCGCGATCAAAAGCATCCACGCATGGCGTGGATCTACTGGAGCCGAGCCCCCGCTCGGCTGCCGTTGGCGCGGTGCGCGATCAAAAGCATCCACGCATGGCGTGGATCTA
>NZ_JBNNHG010000046.1:20667-26181 GCF_050268705.1 Stenotrophomonas sp. NPDC077659
GTTGGCGCGGTGCGCGATCAAAAGCATCCACGCATGGCGTGGATCTACTGGAGCCGGGCCCCCGCTCGGTTGCTTTTGGATCATCGGGATCACGCGCCGGCGAAGCTGTCCACCAGCAGTTTCACGTTCAGTGCCACGATCACCACCGCGATCACCCAGGCGATGCCGCCCAGCCAGCGCGGTGCTGCCAGCGCACCCATCGTGGCCCTTTCGGTCACCAGCCGTACCAGCGGGATGATCGCGAATGGCAGCTGCATCGACAGCACCACTTGGCTCAGTACCAGCAGCTTCACCGCGCCCTGGTCACCGAACAGCAGGATCACCACCACCACCGGAATGATCGCCAGCGCACGGGTGATCAGCCGCCGCAGCCACGGTGGCAGGCGCAGGCGCAGGAACCCTTCCATCACGATCTGCCCGGCCAGGGTGGCGGTCACCGTGGAATTCAGGCCCGAGGCCAGCAGCGCCACCGCAAACAGTGTCGAAGCCACGCCGACGCCCAGCATCGGCGCCAGCAGCTGGTGCGCCTGCTCGATGTCTTCCACATCCAAGCGCCCGTTGGCATGGAACACCGCTGCCGCCAGGATCAGGATGCTGGCATTGATGAACAGCGCCAGGGTCAGTGCGAGGGTGCTGTCGGTCACCGCCCAGCGCAGCGCGCTGCGGCGCCCTTCATCGGTACGCGGGTAGGCGCGGGTCTGCACGATGGACGAATGCAGGTACAGGTTATGCGGCATGACGGTGGCGCCAATGATGCCGATGGCGATGTACAGCGCGTGCGGATCGGTGACCACCTGCGCACGCGGAATGAACCCGCCCAGCACCTCCATCACCGGCGGTGCGGCCAGCGCGATCTGTACCATGAAACAGCCGAAGATGATCATCAGCAGGGCGATGACGAAGGCTTCCAATGCACGGAAGCCGCGGTTCATCAGCAGCAGCACCAGCAGCGTGTCCAGTGCGGTGATCACCGCGCCCCACAGCAGGGGCAGGTCGAACAGCAGCTTCAGGGCGATGGCGGTACCGATGACCTCGGCCAGATCGCAGGCGATGATCGCCGCCTCGCACAGGGCCCACAGTGCCAGATTGACCGGCTTCGGGTAACGGGCGCGGCAGGCCTGTGCCAGGTCCATGCCGGTGGCGATGCCCAGCCGCGCCGACAGCGCCTGCAGGATCACCGCCATCAGGTTGGAAATGAGGATGACCGAAAGCAGCAGGTAGCCGAAGCGCGACCCGCCAGCCAGGTCCGTGGCCCAGTTGCCCGGGTCCATGTAGCCCACCGACACCATGTAGCCCGGGCCGAGGAAGGCCAGCAGGCGGAACCACCAATGGCCTTTGTCGGGGACGGCCACCGAGGCGTTGAGCGCGCCGAGACTGGCTGCGTGGGCGGCCGGGGAGTCGGTGGGCTCGACAGTGTTCATGGCTGCAATATAGCCAGTGCTATATCCATTAGCAATGTGAAACAATCGTCTTTGCTGCGTCACTGGTCCAGAATTCAGGTTCAGATACCGAAAACACTGGCAGGACAGGCACCCGCGTGGGCAAGACAGGCGCTTCGACATCGGCAAAGACCACTCCCTTGATCGAGGCCGAGCGCCAGGTGGAGAGCTTCCGGCAGGTGCGCGAGGCGCACCGGATGGAGCTGGTTGAAGACTACGTGGAGCTGATTTCCGACCTGCTGGCCGACGGCGGTGAGGCACGCCAGGTCGATATCGCCACCCGCCTGGGCGTGGCCCAGCCGACGGTGGCGAAGATGCTGCGGCGCCTGGCCCGCGATGGCTGGGTGGTACAGCGGCCGTACCGGGGCGTGTTCCTGACGCCGGAAGGCGAGGCGCTGGCCCATGCCAGCCGCGAGCGGCACCAGACCGTGGAGCGCTTCCTGCTGGCGCTGGGTGTCGACCCGGACACCGCACGGCGCGATGCCGAGGGCATCGAGCATCATGTCAGCGAGCAGACGCTGGCACTGTTCGAGGCGTTCGTGCGCAAGGCCGAGAGCGGAGCGGGCTGAGGTTTGCGGCAGGAGCGGTAGTGCCGGCCGCTGGCCGGCAAAGTAGATCCACGCCGTGCGTGGATGAATTCATTCGATACCTGACAGATTTCATCCACGCATGGCGTGGATCTACTGGCCGCCAGCCGACCCCGGCGCCTACCGGCCGCGACGGAAGGCGGCGGGGGTGCGGGCACCGACGATGATCATGCGGATCATCGTGGAAATCTGCTCGACCAGTTCCGGGTCTTTCTCCGGTGGCAGATCCATGGCGGTGGCGCCCATCGCGAATACCAGGCGGGTGATGGCGGTGGCCACCAGCTCCGGCTTGTAGAGCTTGGCGCCGTCCAGTGCGGCCAGGCGCACCAGGTCGTGCTGCAGTTCTTCTTCGAAGTAGTGCAGCTCGCGTTCGACCGCGTGTTTGAAATCGTCCGAGCCCACCGCGCCTTCGCGCAGCAGCACGTGCAGCAGCTTGTCATCGGCGCGCAGCTGCTCCATGAACGTCTCCACTGATACCCGCACCACGCTGGTGGCGCTGGAAGTGGCGCGCTGCCGCGCTTCACCGATGATGGTGCGCAGCGAGCGGCCTGCCACGTCGATCAAGGCCACAGCCAGTTCGTCCATGTCGCGGAACTGCCGGTAGAAGCTGTTCGGCGCAATGCCGGCTTCGCGCGCGACTTCGCGCAGGCTCAGCGTGGACAGGCTGCGGTGCGGGCCGATCAGTTTCAGCGCGGCGGCCAACAGGTCCTCGCGGCTCACCGTACGGCGGGCCGGGCTGTTGGCATCTTCAGGCGGTGACAGAACGGTGGCGGCGGCCATGGCACTTCCGGAGGGGCAAGGCTGAATCATACCCAATCCAGTTCAATATACACATGTATACACAGGTGTGTGCGCGGCCGTATAGTGCGCCCATGAGCGCTGTGATCCGTCCGTCCCTGTTTTCCCCGTACCGCTGGCTGTCGCCGACGTTGTTCGATTTCTGGGCGGGCCAGCTGAATCCCTTGTGGACCCTGCGCGAGCCGCTGGCCCGCCTGGTCCGGCGCGAGCCGGCCGGCGAGGGTGCCGCCACCCTGGTCCTGCGCTGCAACCGGCACTGGGCCGGCATGCGCGCCGGCCAGCACATCACCCTGGGTGTGGAGCTTGAAGGGCGCGTATTGCGCCGCAGCTACAGCCCGACCGCGCTGGGCCGCCGCGAGCTGGCCATCACTGTCAAGGCGGTGGAGGGCGGCACCATCAGCCAGCACCTGGTCCACCATGCCAAGCCGGGCGATCTGTTCCGCCTGGACGCGGCCTTCGGCGATTTCCATATGCCGGCCGCCGCGCCGGTGCTGTTGCTGGCCGCAGGCAGTGGCATCACCCCGATGCGCAGCCTGCTGCGCGAGGCCTGCCAGCGACCGCTGGCCGCGCCGGTGGACCTGTTCTACTGGGAACGCAACGCGGCCGCCTTCCAGTTCCGTGATGAACTGCAGGCGCTGGCCGCAGCGAACCCGAACCTGCGCGTGCATCTGCTGACCACCCGCGAAGGCGAGGTGCCGGCCGCGCGCATCGATACCCATTCGCTGGCCGTGGCCGGCGATGACACGCCGCTGGCGCAGCGCCACGTGCTGGCCTGTGGCCCGGATGGCTTCGTTGCCGCCGCGCGCCAACGCCTGGTGCACCAGGTGGCCGGCTTCCAGGCCGAGGCGTTTACCCCGCCGGCACCGCTCAACGATGCCGACAGCGCCGGTGAGATCGCCCTGACCCTGGCCCGCAGCGGCCGCCAGCTGAAGGTTGCCCGCGGCCGTTCGCTGCTGGAAAGCCTGGAAGCGCAGGGCATCAAGCCCAAGCACGGCTGCCGCATGGGCATCTGCAATACCTGCACCTGCGATCGCGTCAGTGGCACCACCCGCCACCTGCGCACCGGTGAAATGCAGTCCGAGACGGCGCAGCCGGTGCGGATCTGCGTAAGTGCACCGACCACCGACCTGACTCTGGATCTCTGAGGACCTGCTGCCATGACCCGCGCTTCCGACCGTGCCCTGAGCCCCGCCGAGATGAACGCCTTCGGTGCCGAGCTCGACGCGATCCGCGACCGTATCCTGGGCAGCCTCGGCGCCTCCGACACCCGCTACATCCGCCGCGTGGCCGCCGCCGTGCGCTGGTCGGGCGTGCTGGGCCGTGGCTTGCTGTTCCTGGGCGCGTTCTCGCCGCTGTTCTGGGCGCCGTTGCTGTGGCCGGCCTGCATCGCTGGCACCCTGCTGCTGGCGCTGGCCAAGATCCTGGAAAACATGGAGCTGGGCCATAACGTGATGCACGGCCAGTACGACTGGACCGGCGATCCCAAGCTCAACGGCAACACCTACGAGTGGGACATCGTTGCCACCGGCGACAACTGGCGCAAGACCCACAATTTCCGCCACCACACCTACACCAACGTGCGTGGCATGGACGATGACATCGGCTACGGCCTGCTGCGCATCTTCCCGGAACAGCGCTGGTCGCCCTTCTACCTGATGCAGCCGATCATCGCGCCGATCTTCGCGCTGCTGTTCCAGTGGGGCGTGGCCGCGCAGGACCTGCGCCTGGGCCGCTGGTTCAAGGGCCGTATCAGCAGCCGCGCGATGTGGCTGCAGACCCGCCCGGTGGCGCGCAAGATGCTGCGCCAGGTGCTGAAGGACTACGTGTTCTTCCCGCTGCTGGCCGGCCCGTTCTTCCTGCCGGTGATGCTGGGCAACCTGGTGGCCAACGGCCTGCGCAACGTCTGGACCTACGTGATCATCTTCTGCGGCCATTTCACCGCCGAATCGGAAACCTTCCCCAAGGAATGCCTGCGCAATGAATCGCGCGGCCACTGGTACCTGCGCCAGTTGCGCGGCTCCTCCAACATCAGCGGTGGGTTCATCATCAACGTGCTGTCGGGCAACCTCAGCCACCAGATCGAACACCACTTCTACCCGGACCTGCCGGCCAACCGCTATGCGGCCGTCGCCAAGGAAGTGAAGGAGATCTGCCGCCGTTACGGCCAGCATTACAACAACGGCTCGCTGCCGCGCCAGTTTGCCCAGGTGGTCTGGCGCATCCTGCGCCATGCCTTCCCGAGCAAGCCGCGCCGCCTGCCGATGGCGGACATCCTGCCGGCACCTGCGCCCGCCAACGCGGGCTGAGGCCCTCAGCGGGCTTCGTTCCGCAGTGCCGCTGGAACGCTGTCCTTCGGGGCCCGTTCCAGCCGGCGCAGGAACACCAGCATTTCCCTGCGCGCCTGCTGGTCGCCCTTGCTGCCGGCCGCGCTGAGTCCACGCTGCCAGGCGGCGCGGGCCGCCTCCGGTTGGCCTCCGGCCAGCCAGGCGTTGCCCAGACCGAAGCGCAGCAGCGCACTGTCCTTGCGGCTGGCCAGCATGGCTTCCAGTGCTTCAACCGGGTGCATCAGGCGCGTGCCTGGCGGTAGCGACGGCCGACGTCGGCCCAAGGTTGGGGTAGTGCCGGCCGCTGGCCGGCGTTCATCGACCAGTGCCTGGCCGATGTCGATCTGTGCATGAAGCATATCCAGA
>NZ_JBNNHG010000047.1:0-24483 GCF_050268705.1 Stenotrophomonas sp. NPDC077659
GCTGGTGCACCACGCGACGTGCACGGCTGCCAATGTCAGCGATGTCACCGTCACCTAGCATGGTCAGCTTGATGCCGGCCTTCTCGTTCTCCTTGTTCAGCGACACGCGCAGGCCTTCCAGGTCGGTGATGTCGGCCTGTTCGAACTGGGTGACGTGCGGGATCATCGCCCAGTTGCGGGCCAGGTTCGCACCCGAGATCTTCTTGATGCGCGACAGCGGCTGGACTTCGGTCTCGCCGAACTTGCTGAAGTCGACCTTCGGCCACGGCAGCAGGTTCAGGCCACCACCGGCCGCAACAGCAGCACCGCCGGCAGCCGGCACGCCACCGCTGAGTGCGGCCTTGACGAACTTCTGCACGTCACCCTTGGTGATGCGCCCCCCCTTCTCGGTGCCGTTGATCTGCAGCAGGTCCACGCCCAGCTCGCGGGCGAACACACGCACCGCCGGGGTGGCATACGGCACCTTGGCCGGCAGCACGCCCTCGGCGTTGAACTGCACCGGCGGGCTGGACGGGGTGCCGGCCGAGGCGATCTCGCGCGCGGCCAGCTTGTCCGGCTGGGCCGGAACGGCGACCGGCTCGACCTTGGTGGCGGTCTCGGCAGCAGCAGCCTTGCTCGGGGCCGGAGCAGCAGCACCCTCGGCTTCGATGATGGCAACCACGGCACCCTGCGACAGGGTGTCGCCCACCTTGACCTTCAGTTCCTTGACCACGCCGGCCACCGAGGACGGCACTTCCATGGTGGCCTTGTCGCTTTCCAGCGTAACCAGGCCCTGGTCCTTCTTGACCGTATCGCCAACGGCGACCAGCACTTCGATGACCGGGATGTCGGTGTAATCGCCGATGTCCGGCACCAGCGCTTCAACGGCACCGCCGCCGGCAGCCGGACCGGCCGGAGCAGCAGCGGCCGGGGCGGGGGCGCTCTGGGTAGCGGCAGCGGGGGCAGCGGCCTTGGCCGGAGCCGGGGCAGCTGCGGCCGGCTTGGCGGCTCCGTCGTCGGCCACTTCGATCAGCGCCACGACCTTGCCCTCGGACAGGCTGTCGCCCACCTTGACCTTGATTTCCTTGACCACGCCCGCAACCGAAGAAGGCACTTCCATCGTGGCCTTGTCGCTTTCCAGCGTCACCAGGCCCTGGTCTTTCCTGACCGTGTCACCGACGGCGACAAGCACCTCGATTACCGGGATATCGCTGTAGTCACCGATATCGGGGACACGTGCTTCCTTGATTTCGGCCATGGGGATAACTCCGGCAATCTGGTGTAGGGAAACGTCTATTGTGCGGCCAGAGGGGGCCAGCGCCAACCGTTACACGTGTTTTCAGTACGTACGCCGCCGGGAAGCGCCATTGCCACAGGACTGCAGGCACTTCCAGTGGGTGCCGTATTGTCCCGGCGTTGTCCGCTTCATGTCGCCAGCGCGTCAGCCAGCGGCTGCCAGGCCTGGCGCAGGCGCGGCAGGGTCCAGGCGGCATTGGCCGGGCTGGTGGAGGGCAGTGCGAGCAGTGGCGGCGCTGGCGCCAGATCCGGCACAACCCAGCGCTGCAGCGCCTGCCAGGCCACGCCGCCATTGCAGGCGACCAGCCGCAGTTGCGGCAGGCCGGCGATCAGTGCGGGCAGCGCATTGGGCACTTCCGAACCACGCACGATGTCCGCATCCAGGCTGCCGCGCCGCTCGCACTGTCCGATCACATCCCACAGGCCGACACCGGCATCGGCCAGCGCGCGCAACCGCGCCGGATAGGCAAGCGCTGGATCGAAGCCGCAAAGATCACCCAGCAGTGGCCAGAAACGGTTGCGCGGATGCGCGTAGTACTGCTGTTCCTGCAGCGACGCCACGCCCGGCATCGACCCGAGCACAAGCACGCGGCAATCGGCAGCCACCCGCGCCGGCAGGCCGATGCACAACGCATTACCGCTCACGTTTCCTCCAACAGAATGAACGCCAGCCATGCATGAAATCCCTTTAAAACAGCGGTTTCGCTCTGCCCGCTGAACAACGGAAACCAAATTTTAACGCGCGTCGGACTCGATTCATGTTGAGGCGACTACGGTGACATCGCCCCGCAACCGGGGGCCCAAAACAAGAAAGAACAGGAGAAACCCCCA
The DNA here is from genome assembly GCF_050268705.1 of Stenotrophomonas sp. NPDC077659. NCBI lineage: Bacteria > Pseudomonadati > Pseudomonadota > Gammaproteobacteria > Lysobacterales > Lysobacteraceae > Stenotrophomonas > Stenotrophomonas sp. NPDC077659. The sequence continues at coordinate 2,107 of NZ_JBNNHG010000047.1, forward strand.
TGCGTTCCATCCGTATCCTGAGCCTTGCCCTGCTGACCTCCGCCGCCTTCGCACCGGCTGCTTTCGCGCAGGACAGCAGCAACACCGACACCGCCTCGGGCAAGCATTTTGCCGTGGTGGGTGGCGTCACGCTGCTGCAGCCGAAGAATGATCCCATCGACGGCATCAAGAAGGTCGATGGCGGTCCGGCACCGACCGTCAGCTTCAGCTACTACGTCAATGACAACTGGGCCGTTGAGCTGTGGGGCGCTGCCGACAAGTTCGACCACCGCGTCAAGGGTCCGGGCGATGCCCGCCTGGGCAGCGTAGAGCAGCAGCCGGTCGCACTGAGCGGCCAGTACCACTTCGGCCAGGCCGACAATGTGTTCCGTCCGTTCGTGGGCGTGGGCTACTTCCAGTCGTCCTTCAGCAACGAGAACTTTGCCGGTGCTGATGATATCCGCCTGAAGGATGCCAAGGGTGCCATCGGCACGGTGGGTGTGGACATGAACATCAACTCCACCTGGTTCGCCCGTGCCGATGCCCGTTACATGCACTCGCGCCCGGACCTGAAGGTGGCCGGCCAGAAGGTTGGCGAAGCCAAGCTTGATCCGTGGACCGTGGGCTTCGGCATCGGTGCGCGCTTCTAAGCGCACCGCAGCCTCGCTGTGTTGAAGCGACGGGCCCTGCGGGGCCCGTCGTTGTTTCCGGTAGAGTCAACCGTTGGTCGACTTCCTTATGTAGAGTCGGGCCATGCTCGACTGCCCTTCTGGAAATGCAGCCGAGCATGGCTCGGCTCTACAAAAACCTGACCCGGGGACGCCATGCACGAAGTAGATCTGCTGGTGATCGGCGGCGGCATCAACGGCACCGGTATCGCCCGTGACGCCAGCGGCCGTGGCCTGCGCGTGCTGCTGTGCGAGCAGCACGATCTGGCCGCGCATACCTCCAGCGCCAGCAGCAAGTTGATCCACGGCGGCCTGCGCTACCTCGAACAGCGCGAGTTCGCGCTGGTACGCAAGGCCCTGGGAGAGCGCGAAACCGTGCGCCGGCAGGCCCCCCACCTGGTCCATCCGCTGCGCTTCGTGCTGCCGTGGGAACCGCATCTGCGGCCACGCTGGATGCTGCGCCTGGGCCTGTGGCTGTATGACCATCTGGGCCCGCGCGGCGCGGCCTTCCCCGCCTCGCAGTCCCTGCAGTTGCATGATGATGCGCTGGCCGCGTGGTTGCTGCCGCACCTGCGCCAGGCCTTCAGCTATGCCGATGCGCAGGTGGACGATGCCCGGCTGGTGGTACTCAACGCAGTGGATGCTGCCCAGCGTGGCGCGCGCATCCTTACCGGCACCCGCTGCACCGATCTGCAGCAGGCACCCGCGCACTGGCGGGCAACCCTGCAAGACCGCAACGGCCAGACCCAGCATGTGCAGGCACGGGCCGTGGCGAATGCCGCCGGACCTTGGGCCGGTGGCCTGCTGCAGCAGATGCAGCCGGGTGATGGCTCGTCCGCCCTGCGCCTGGTGCAGGGCAGCCACATCGTGCTGCGCCGGCCCTGGCCCGGCCACAGCGCCTGCCTGCTGCAACAGCCAGACGGCCGCGTGGTGTTCCTGCTGCCGTTCGCCCACGACCATCTGCTGGTGGGCACCACTGATACCGACTACTGCGACGACCCGGCGCGCTGCAGCGTGCTGCCTTCGGAGATCGCGTACCTGTGCGCAGCGGCCAACCGCTATCTGCGCGCGCCGGTCAGCGCAGCCGAGGTGGTCTGGCAGTTCGCCGGCGTGCGCCCGCTGCTGGCAGCCCCCGACCCGCAGGCAGCGAAGTTGAGCCGCGATTACCGGCTGCAGCTGCAGGGCGGCGGCGCGCCGGCCGTGCACGTGCTCGGCGGCAAGCTGACCACCTACCGGGTGCTGGCCGAGGAAGCGCTGGACCTGCTGCGCCCACACCTGCCAGGCATGGGCCTGGCATGGACAGCCCACGGCGATGCCCTGCCCGGCAGCGAGTGGGGCGATGCGGATTCAGCGGGGGCGCGACTGCAGGAGCATGCGCCGTGGCTGCCAGCCGCACTGGCACGGCGCTGGGCCGAAGCCTATGGCAGCCGCAGCGTGGCACTGCTCGACAGCGCGACGACGCTGTCCGATCTGGGCGAAGACTTCGGCGCTGGCCTGCATGCACGCGAAGTTGCGTGGCTGCAGCAGCACGAATGGGCATACAGCGCCGAGGACGTGCTGTGGCGACGCAGCAAGCTTGGCTTGCGGCTGGACGCAGCGCAGGTGGCGCGCCTGCAGGCGTGGATGCAGGGTCGGATCCCTTTCCAACGGAAAGGGCTCTGACCCCGGCGGTGCCACGTGCGCCAACTGCGCCAACCAAGGTTGGCAGCTACCAGAGCGGCCGTGCGCCGCGCGACCGATGCATTACGATCTCCCCATCACCACCGGAGACGCCCATGACGCCCCGCTACGTGCTGGCCATCGACCAGGGCACCACCAGTTCGCGCGCGATCCTGTTTGACCGCAGCGGCAGCATCGTCGGCAGTGCGCAGCGCGAGTTCAGCCAGTTGTTCCCGCAGCCGGGATGGGTGGAACACGATCCGCGCGAGATCCTCGCCAGCGTCTACGCAACGATGACCGAACTACTCAGCCGCGAGCAGATCGACCCACGCCACATTGCCGCACTGGGCATCACCAACCAGCGCGAGACCACCGTGGTCTGGGACCGCGCCACCGGACAGCCGATCCACAACGCCATCGTCTGGCAGTCGCGGCAGAGCCAGGCCATCTGCGAGCAGCTGCGCTGCGATGGCCACGAGGCCCTGATACGCGAGCGGACCGGCCTGCTGATCGACGCCTATTTCTCGGCCACCAAGGTGCGCTGGATCCTCGACCACGTGGAAGGTGCGCAGCAGCGTGCCGAACGGGGCGAACTGCTGTTTGGCACCATCGACAGCTGGCTGGTCTGGAACCTCAGCGGTGGCCAGGCGCACGTGACCGATTACAGCAACGCCGCCCGCACGCTGCTGTTCAACATCCACACCCTGCAGTGGGACGAGGACCTGCTGGCGCTGCTGGACATCCCGCGCGCGATGCTGCCCAGCGTGCGCGATTCCAGCGCGGTGTACGCGCATACACGGCCGCAGTTCTTCTTCGACCACCCGATCCCGATCGCGGGCATTGCCGGTGACCAGCAGGCGGCGTTGTTCGGCCAGGCGTGTTTCCAGCCCGGCATGGTCAAGAACACCTACGGCACCGGTTGTTTCATGCTGATGCACACCGGCACGCAGGCCGTGCGTTCGCGCAACGGCCTGCTGACCACCATCGCCTGGGGCGTGGACGGCCGCGTGGAGTACGCGCTGGAAGGATCGATCTTCATTGCCGGATCGGTAGTGCAGTGGCTGCGCGACGAACTGCGCATGATCGACCGCGCCAGCGACAGCCAAGCCCTGGCCGCGAAGGTGCACGACAGCGGCGGTGCCTACCTGGTGCCCGCCTTTGTCGGCCTGGGCGCGCCTTACTGGCGCAGCGATGTGCGCGGGGCGATGTTCGGCCTGACCCGCGGCACCAGCAAGGCGCATTTCGTCCGTGCCGCGCTGGAGGCGATGGCCTACCAGACCCGCGACGTGCTCGATGCGATGCAATCGGATGCCGGCATTGCCCTGAGCGAGCTGCGCGCCGATGGCGGTGCGATCGGCAATGATTTCCTGGCCGGCTTCCAGGCCGATATCCTCGGCGTGCCGCTGCTGCGGCCACGCCTGACCGAAACCACCGCACTGGGTGCGGCCTACCTGGCCGGGCTGGCGGTAGGGTTCTGGGAAAGCCGCGAACAGATTGCCGCGCAATGGGGCCTGGACCGCCGCTTCGAACCGCAGATGGGCGTGGCGCGGCGCGAGAAGCTGTATGCCGGCTGGCAGCAGGCCGTGGCGGCCACCCTGGCCTTTCACGTCGATTGAAACTGTAGAGCCGAGCCATGCTCGGCTGCTGTTGGCGGCACGCCGTAAAAAAGCAGAGCCGAGCGTGGGCTCGGCTCTACATGGCAACGTGACGGCGCGATGGTCAGAACGCCGGCAGGACCGCGCCCTTGTACTTGGCTTCGATGAAGGTCTTCACCTGCGGGCTGGTCAGGGCCTTGGCCAGCTTCTGCACGCGGGCGTCGTCCTTGTTGTCCGGGCGCGCGACCAGGAAGTTCACGTATGGCGAGTCCTTGCTCTCGATCGCCAGCGCATCCTGGGTCGGGTTCAGGCCGGCATCCAGCGCGTAGTTGGTGTTGATCAGGGCCAGGTCGACCTGGTCCAGCACGCGCGGCAGCATGGCCGAATCCAGCTCGCGGAACGTCAGCTTCTTCGGGTTGGATACGATGTCGCGCTGGGTCGACAGCGCGTTGCTCGGGTCCTTCAGTTCGATCACCCCGGCCTTGTCCAGCAGGATCAGCGCGCGGCTGTTGTTGCTCGGATCATTGGGGATGACCACGTCGGCACCTTCGCGCAGGTCGGCCAGCGCCTTGACCTTGCGCGAGTAGGCACCGAAGGGCTCGATGTGCACGCCGATCACCTTGGTCAGATCAGTCTTGCGGTCGCGGTTGTAGGCATCCAGATAAGGCTCGGTCTGGAAGTAGTTCGCGTCTACCTGCTTCTGCACCAGCTGGTCGTTGGGCTGCACGTAGTCGTTGAACACGCGCACGTCCAGGTCCACGCCTTCCTGCTTGAGGATTGGCTTGACCACCTCCAGGATCTCCGCATGCGGCACAGCGGTGGCGGCCACCACCAGCTTCTGCGAAGGCTCGCCGGACCTGCCGCAGGCGGTCAGGGCCAGCGCAGCGGCGAACAGGGGCAGCAACAGGGTCTTCTTCATGGGGGCAACAGGTCTCTCGGGGGGGAGGATCAGGATTTTTCGTAGTTGGTCAGGGCCAGGTCCAGCAACGCCTTGGCCTGCTCGCGCAGCATCACCGGCTCGACGATCTCGGCATCGGAGCCGTAATGCAGCACGTCCATCAGCAGCTCGCGCGAGACGCTGTAGGGCACCTTCAGTTCGTAGCGGCCATCGGCCAGGAAACGGCCCTGCTGCTTGGAATGCCAGTGCTCATCGGCCACCCAGCGCGCGGCCTTGGCACTGAACAGGATGGTCGCCCAACCCTTGGGCGGGCCGGAGAAAATGCCGTAGCTGGCACCCAACTGTTCATCCAGCTCGCTGTCGGCGACATCGCGGGCGCTGTTGTCGACCACCCTCGCCTTGTGCACGCGGTCCACGGCAAAGCTGCGCAGCGCTTCGCGGTCATGGTCCCAGGCATCCAGGTACCAGTTGTCGCGGTAATGGGTCAGGCGCTGCGGCGACACCGTGCGCCGGGTCGACTCATCGGTGGAGCGGGCGCGGTACTCGAAGGCCAGCTGCTTTCGTTCCAGCACGGCCGAGGCGACGGTGCGGAAGCTGCCTTCGTCGAACTTGCGGCCACGGTGCGGGATGACCCGCACCCGGTCCACCGGCCAGTTGGAGACGCCGGCCTGCGCCGCCAGCAGGCTTTCGATGCGCTGCTGCAGCGGTGCCAGCACCGACGACAGCACGCCGCCGCCGGTGCGCGCCAACAGGTGCTGCGAGGCCAGCAGCGCGTGCAGCTCCTCCGAGCTGAGCCACAGGCCGGGCAGCTCGAAGCGGTCGCTTTCGTCAGCCTGGTAACGGAAGCCGGCCTCGCCGTCGCCCTCGATCGGGGCCATCAGCGCGTCGCGCAGGAAGGCCAGATCGCGGTAGACGGTGGCACGGGAACAACCGAGCTTGTCCTGCAGGGTCGCCACCGTCACCGGATAGCGTGCGGACTTGAGCAGACGATGCAGGGCGGTGATGCGTTCGTATCGGTCCATGCCCCCGATTATGTCCGAGTCGCGGGCGTTGTGCGGGGGCTTTGGGCTATCGTGGGCGCCCCCATGCCCCATGGAGCGCCCGATGCGCCGCCTGACCGCCCTGCTTTCGATGGCCCCCCTGCTGTCCTGCCTGCTGCTGGCGGCCTGCGACCGGTCCCCTGCCCCGGCCACCACGCAGGGCCCGGCATCGGCAATCGATCCGGCTGAAGCCGTGCGCTCGGCCAGCCAGCGGCTGGCCGAGGTGCGCAGTTTCCATGCCGAACTGGACGTGGAGGGGGCTGCCCTGGCGGTGCGCAGCAGCATGGACTTCGTGGCCCCCGACCGCTTCCGCCTGCAGACGGCCTCCGGGCCGCAGACGATCATTGGCGACACCATGTTCCTTCAGTCCGCTGGCGCAACCCGCCAAGTGCCGACGCCTGCGGGTTTGCTGGATCAATGGAGGCGGCCACTGACCGGGGATGTACCCTCCGTCCCGATGAAGGCCGAGGATCTGGGCCGGCAGCCGCTGGACGGGGTCGACACCCGCCACTACCGCCTGCTGGGTGCGGCCGGCGAACGCTTGGAATACTGGGTGGATGCGCAGGGCCTTCCGCGGCAGATCGTGCGCATCGGCAGCAACCACGGTCGCCCTTACCAGCTGCGTCTTCGCTACTCACGCCTCAATGACCCCTCGCTGCGCATCGACCGCCCCTGAATGGGCCCCGGTGGCAACGCCTGCTGAAGCGGCACTCCAGCGCCGTTCTGATGGTCATGATGCTTCCAGTATCATCACCGGTTGTTAACCGCTTCGGAGAGCCCTCGATGTCCCTGCGCGTGTCCCTGCTTGTGCCCCTGCTGCTGTGCGCACCCTTGGCCTATGCCCAGGATGCCTCCGAACTGGCGGCGATGACCTCGCCGTGGAGTGGCAGTGGCGGCGAACTGGGCTTTGCCGCGGCCAGCGGCAACAGCAGCACCGAGAGCTTCAATGGCGCCCTGCGCCTGCGTTATACCGATGGCGACTGGGTGCACACCATGGACCTGTTCGGCCTGCGCTCCAGCTCCAAGGTGACCGAGACAAACGATGACGGCACCACCACCCGCCGCGACAACACCACGGCCAACCGCTATACCGGCGCCGCCGGCAGCGCGCTGCAGCTGGGCGAACACCGCCAGCTGTTCGCCAAGGTGCGTACCGAGCGCGATGACTTCGCCACCTACGACCGCCGCAGTTCGTTCGGCATGGGCTACGGCACGCGCCTGATCAACACCGAGAAGTTCTCCTTCGATGCCCTGCTCGGCCCGGGTGTCAGCCGCACCCACAGCACCGAGGACGACCGCACCCGCACGGGCCTGATCGGCCAGGGACAGTTCGACCTGAAGTATGCGATCACCGCCAATACCGACCTGGTCAACACCCTGCTGGTCGAATCGGGCTCGTACAACACCTTCGGCCAGAACGATTTCGGCGTGTCGGTGAGCATGAACGAGCACCTGGCCCTGAAGGCCGGCTGGCAGGCCCGTTACAACAGCGACGTGGCCGACGACAAGCGCAGAACCGATACGCTGACCACGATGAACGTGGTCTACAAGTTCAAATGAGAAGCGGGCGCCTCAGGCGCCCGTCTTCTTTTGTAGAGTCGAGCCATGCTCGACTGCTGTTGGCCCTGTAGTCGAGCATGGCTCGACTCTACAACGGCGGGGTCGAGCAAGCTCGACTCTACGGAGACGCAGTTCAAACGTTCAGCAGTTCGCCCGCGCCCGCATCCAGCAGCATCTTCGCCACCTGCTGGCCCAATGCTTCCGGGTCACTGGCCGGGCCCACCGCGTCGGCGCGTACCGCGCGACCATCACCGGCATTGCCCACCATGCCCTGCAGGTGCAGGTCCTGGCCCTGCCACTGCGCAATGGCGGCCACCGGCACATGGCAGCTGCCATGCAGCGCGCGGTTCATCGCCCGCTCCGCCTCCACGCAGGCGCGCGTGCCGGCATCATCCAGGCCAGCGAACAGCGCCATCAGCCGGGCATTGCCACCATCGCATTCCACCGCTACCGCGCCCTGCGCCGGCGCCGGCAGCCACTGCGGCGGCTGCAGGCGGGCGACGATGCGATCACCCAGGCCCAATCGTTCCAGCCCGGCCACGGCCAGCACGATGGCGTCGTAGCCACCGTTGTCCAGCTTGGCCAGGCGCGTGTTGACGTTGCCGCGCAGGTCCAGCAGTTGCAGGTCCGGGCGCAGTGCGCGCAGCTGGGCCTGGCGGCGCAGCGAGGACGTGCCCACGCGCGCACCGATGGGCAGCGCTTCCAGTGAGGCGTACAGGTTGGACACGAAGCCATCGGCCGGGTCGTGGCGGGTCAACATGGCCGGCAGCGCGAACGGCGCATCCAGTTCCATCGGCACATCCTTCAGCGAATGCACCGCGCAGTCGGCATCGCCGCGCAGCATGGCCAGCTCCAGTTCCTTCAGGAACAGACCCTTTCCACCGATGGCGGCCAGCGAACGGTCGAGCACCTCATCGCCGCGGGTGCTCATCGGCACCAGTTCCACGTGCAGGCCGGGATGGTGCTGGCGCAGGCGGTCGGCGACGTGTTCGCTCTGCCAGAGGGCGAGCGGGCTCTTGCGGGTGGCGATGCGGACGGTTTCCATCCGGGCATTATCGCGCCTATCGGCGGGATACGGCCAACGGCGGAGCCCCTCGTGGCGGGTGCGGGTTGCGGTTGGAAGGCGTGCTTGGCCGGGCGGGGTGGGTTCGCGGGGGACGCCGTGAATCCGTCCCTGGAGGCTTGGCCGCGGCATCCATGCCGCGGACACCCCCGCGAACCCACCCCACCCGGCCTCTGACAGTTTCCGTGCGCACCAGCCACGGAAGATCAAAAGAAAAGCAGAGCAACAGCGGGTCGCTTCGCTCTGAGTCGAGCATGGCTCGACTCTACATTTCCCTCCCCACCCGATAACAACAATGCTCTGCTCTCGCCATCCGACGCAGGAAAAACGAGAGGTTTGGGCCGGGGTGGGGTGGCGGGACCGCAGGCGCCATGGGCCCGAGGCATGCCTCGGGCGGGTTGGGCAGGACGCCCAACCCCGGCCCGACCCAGCACGTAGCATCAACGAGCCGACCAACCAGCTGTTGCTGTTGCTGTTGCTTCAGACGTTGCCCGTAAGCAGTCGCGGCCGCCGGCCGCGCGGAACCCTACAGATGCCGCAGTTCCTGCTTCAGCGTCGCCACGCACCGCCGGCTCACTTCCAGCGGCTGCTTGCCATGCCGCAGCACCGCCTGCACCTGCCCGCCCACGCCGCGCCGCAGTTCCACCAGCTCATGCCGGGCCACCAGGCAGTTGCGATGGATGCGCACGAAGCGGCTGGCGAATTCCTCCTCCAGCGACTTCAGCGATTCTTCAATCAGGTCTTCGCCGCGCGCGTGGTGCACCACCACGTACTTTTCTTCGGCCTGCAGGTAGTGGATATCGTCCAGCGGAATCAGCCGCAGGCTGCCGCGCAGGCGTGCACACACCATGCTGCGGGCCTGGCCGCCGCTGGCGGGCTCGGGCTGGCCACCGCGGCCGGCCAGGAACGTACGTGCGCGCGTGATCGCCGCTGCAAGGCGCTCGGCACGCACCGGCTTCATCAGGTAATCGATCGCCGCCGCTTCGAATGCCGACAACGCATGTGCATCGTAGGCCGTGCAGAACACCACCGCCGGGCGCGGTTCGAAGCTGGCCAGGTGACGCGCCGCTTCCAGGCCATCCAGGCCGGGCATGGCGATATCCAGCAGCACCAGGTCGGGCTGCAGTTCCGCACACGCGTGCAGGGCCTGTTCGCCGTTGCCGGCCTCGGCCACCACATCGATGCCCTCCTGCGCGGCCAGCAGGCTGCGCAGGCGCTCACGGGCCAGCGGTTCGTCATCGGCGATGACTACCCTCACGATCGTTCCCTCACTGGATCGGCACTGTCACCTGACAGGCATAGTAGCCTTCGCTCCAGCCAGCCGTCATCCGCGCGGCGCGGCCAAAGCGCCACGCCAGGCGGTGGCCGATGCTGTGCTGCGCATGGCCTGCGCCCCGGGCGAGGGCCAGGCCCGGGGCCTGTGGATCCGGGGCCGGATTGCGAACTGTGATCTGCAGCTCATTGTTCCTGCAGGCCAGCAGCAACTCGATGGTGCCGCCTTCGGGCAGGCGAGAAATACCGTGCAGCACCGCGTTTTCCACCAGCGGCTGCAGCACCAGACGCGGCAGCGGCAGATCCCAGGGCAGCGGTTCGTCGCGCTGCCAGCGCACCTGCAGGCGCTCGCCCAGGCGCAGCGATTCAATCGAGAGGTAGCGCTCGGCCAGCTCACACTCGGCCTGCAGGGTGGAATCGCCCTCGCCTGCCCCGAGTGCGGCACGGAACAGATCGGACAGATCCAGTACGGCGCGTTCGGCCACTGCCGGATCACGATGCAGCAGGCTGGCGATCAGGTTCATGCTGTTGAACAGGAAATGCGGGCGGATGCGCGCCTGCAGCGCGTCGGCCTGGGCCCGTGCGTTGGCCTGTATCTGCGCCGCCCAGCGGTCACTGACGTAGAAGTAGCGCAGCGCCAGTGCGGTGATCAGCGCGGTGGTTGCAGCGCTGCCCAGGGTGAAACGCCAGAAACTGATGCCGCGGGTGAAATTGTCACCCAGTACTGCATACAAGGCATGGACGACACCGGCACAGGCCACTGCAATCAGCGCCGACAGTGCGATGGCCAGCACCGCGCCCAACACCTCGGGCAGCGTCGACAGCGCCCGCCGCAGCAGGCACAGGCAGGCGCTGACTGCCAGCGAGAGCCAGAGCGCGAAGCCGCTGGCCGACACCAGCTCGCCCAGTGTCCAGTGGCGGCTGCCATCGGGCGCCAGGGCCAGCACCACCACCACCAGCTCCGCCAGGCCAAGCATCGCCAGCACGCGCGGCAGGCAGCACAGTTCCGGCATCCACGGCGGGCTGGCGGCGCTGGCAGCCATGGCTCAGGCCGCGCCCAGCCGTTCCTGCAGCCAGTCGCCCAGCGCCTGGATTTCCTCGGCACACACCTGGTGCGCCATCGGGTAGCGCTGCCACTGCAGCGACAGGCCCAGCGTACGCAGCACCTGCGCACTGTGCTCGGCCACCGCCAGCGGGATGACCGGGTCGCCACTGCCATGGGCCATGAACACCGGCACGTCGACCGCGCCGTCGACGCGACGGGCGGCTTCGGCATCGGGCAGGTAGGTGGACAGCGCGATCAGGCCGGCCAGCGGCGCGGTGCGTTCCAGCGCAGCGCTGAGGATGACCGCCCCGCCCTGCGAGAAACCGGCCAGGAAGATGTGGTCAGCGGCGATGCCGCGCTCGATTTCGCGTGCGATGAGCACATCGAGCTGGGCCACCGATTCGCGCACGCCGGCCATGTCGGCGCGCGAGCGGAAATCCATGCCGACGATGTCGTACCAGCCGCGCATCGGCACGCCGTTGTTGATCGTGATCGGCCGCACCGGTGCGTGCGGGAATACGAAGCGCAGCGCCGGCCAGTGCGGACGCACCAGCTCGGGCACGATGGGCGCGAAATCATGGCCATCAGCCCCCAGGCCATGCAACCAGATCACCGACCATTGCGGCGACGCGCCGGTTTCCTGTTCCACCGTTTGCAGCATGATGCGGCTCCTTCAAGTTCGAGCCGCATTATGCCGCCGCTGCGGGGCGTTCAGTACAGCGGCGGCTGCTCGGCCGCCTCGCGGCGCAGTTCGGCGGCCCGTACCAGCACTGCTGGCGGCGTATTTTCCTCGGGGATGTCCAGCAGCCCCAGCCGGTGCAGGAACGCGCCGGGCCCACGCGAGGAGGTCAGCGCCACCACCGGGATGGCCAGCACCATGCCGATCACCACCGGCGCCATCCAGGCCGCCAGCGACGGTGATACCGACCACGCCAGCACGCCCATGAAGGCACCAAACAGGCCTAGGCCGCCGTAGCTGCGGGTCAAGGCCCTCCAGGAAATGCCACCGTCGTCGCGCTGCTGCGCATCCCAGCCCGAATCGCGGCCGGACAGCACTTCGGCCACGCCACGCGACTGCACGTACATCACCACCGGCGCCATCAATGCCGCCAGCACGGTTTCCACCAGCATCGACACGAAGGCACGGATGGCACCGCCACAACCGCGGCGATCCACCGGGTCCAGCAGCATGGCCAGATAACCCAGCACCTTGGGCAACAGCAGCACGACCATGGTGGCACCGAACAGGCGCACCACCTGTTCCTCGTCCTGTGCGCGCCAGTACACGCTGGGAGACAGATGCAGCAGCGCGTTGAAATCGATGCCTTCCTGGAACAACGGGATGGCGATGCCGATCAGCATCAACATGCCCCACATCGGCGCGGTGAAATAGTGGCCGATGCCGATGAGCATGTGCACGCGGCTGATCCAGTGCAGGCCACGGCTGCCGACCACCTTCCCGTGCTGCAGGTTGCCCTGGCACCAGCGGCGGTCGCGCACCAGCAGGTCGGTCAGGGTCGGCGGGCCTTCCTCGTAGCTGCCACCCAGGTACGGCACCATGTGTGCGGCCCAACCGCCACGACGCATCAGTGCAGCTTCGACGAAATCGTGGCTGAGCACATGCCCACCGAACGGCTTGCGCCCCGGCAATGCGGGCAGGCCGGCCTGGTCGGCAAAGGCGCGGGTGCGGATGATCGCGTTGTGGCCCCAGTAGTTGCTCTCGGCGCCATGCCACCAGGCCACGCCACGGGCGATCACCGGCCCGTACACGCGCCCCCCGAACTGTTGCATGCGGGCAAACAGCGTGCGGCCACCGATCACCGACGGCAGGGTCTGGATGAGGCCGACATCGGCGTTGTGTTCCATGCCGGCCACCAGGCGCACGATGCTGTCGCCGGTCATCAGACTGTCGGCGTCCAGGATCAGCATCTGCGGATAGGCGCCACCGAAGCGGCGCACCCAGTCGGCGATGTTGCCGGCCTTGCGCCCACCGTTGTCGCTGCGGCGGCGATAGAACAGGCGCACGTTGCCATCGGGCACCAGCCCGCGCAGTTCATTGAAGACCTGCTCCTCGGCACGCGCGATGTCCTCGCGGCGGGTATCGCTGAGAACGAAGAAATCGAAGCGTTCCAGCTGCCCGGTAGCGGCCACCGACTCGTAGATCGCGCGCAGGCCGGCCAGCAGGCGGCGCGGGTCTTCATTGTACGTAGGCATCAGCAGCGCGGTACGGCTGTGTACCACCGGCAGCGGCTTGTCCGGGTCGATGCCCAGGCGGTAGCCACGGTCGAACACGGCGGTCAGGAAGCCGGCCACGGCACTGGCGAAGGACAATGCGATCCAGGCGAACAGGCCGACGAACAGCACCAGCAGGCAGGCTTCGAGCACGCTGATGCCGTTGGTGGACAGCACCCGCCACATCATCCTCGTGGCCAAGGCCGTCATGGCGGCGGTACCACCAAAGAGGTACAGGCGGCGCAGCACGATCATGCGCGGCGAGGTGCGGTGACGACGGACCTTCAGCGAGCCTTCGCGCAGCGTCTGCTCGGGCATCTGCAGGGGCGATTCGGGCGGCAACAGCGCCCAGCCGGCGTCCAGGTCCGGATTGCCCGGACCCACGTTGGAGGTGATTTGAGCTTCCATCGCGTCTACTCCGCCCAGGCTGCGCAACTGGCCATCCTTGCCAGGCGGCATGCACCAGGGTTCCCCGCGCGCATTCCCGGCGCCCGCACTTGTCCTGCCTGCGACGGCATCACGCCGCGCAGTCGATGTCTGTCACTACCGGAACCCACACGATCTCCAACGGGGCGGAATCGAAAATGCGGTTCAGTCTAGGGTGCCAAATGTAAGCCGGGTGCGAAAGTCCACGCCCGGAAATTCCCCCATTCAGCTGAAAGCGGGAGATGGCGGGCTCGAGCATGCCGTGCCGACGCAGGTGGGGCGGAAACTGGATCGTGGAAAATGATAACAATTCGTAATTGGCAGACCCGGCAGCCGCCAATCTTGGCTGGCGATCCGCATCCCGTGCAGAAGCGTGCCGACCAAGGTTGGCACCTACCACGTCAAAACCGTCCTTGGCCCCGCCCGGGCTGCGGTAGACGCCAACCTCGGTTGGCGCCCGTCAGGGCAAGGTCGTCTCAGGTGCCGCCGGATCGCGGCTGGCGGCCGCGCGCGCGCGGTCCATCGCCACCGCCAGTTGCTGGCGGGCGAGCAGTTGTTGGGCCTGCACCACTTCGGGTGTCGGCAGAAGCACCGGGCCGGGTGCGTTTTCCGGTGTAACAGGTGTGGTCATGCAACCTCCGTGGACGTCCCGCAGGCGCCAGGGCCAAGGCCCCCGCGACAGCGGAACTGCGCACCCTATCCTAAAAAGAAGGCGGGTGGGTGACGGTGCGGCGCTCAGGCGCAAGGGCTTGACTGGCTCGGTGTCACATATTCGATGCCGCAGACTGGCTACCTGAATGCGTCATATTTATCATGAAAACGTTTTCCCGCAGGGATATCCCCATTCATGAACGCAGTCGACCTCAATCAGTACAGCCCCAAGTGGCAGTTCCGCTTCAACTTCTTCCAGCAGCACGGCGCGCCCAAGGAGCCGGGTTTCAGGCAGGCCTGGAAGGCGCTTTCCTTCGGCGACCGCCTGAAGATCAACATCAACTTCTTCGCCTTCTTCTTCAACTGGGTCTATCTGCTGATCCTGGGCATGTGGCGCAAGGCCATCGTGGTCGTTGGCATCTACGTCGCGTTGATCGCGCTGGCCTTCGTGCTGCCGGAAATCGTGGTCCGGGCACTATGGTTCGCCACCAGCTTCCTGGTCGCCTCCAGCACCAACTACAGCTACTACCAGGAAAAAGTGAAGGGCAACACCCGCTGGAACCCCTTCGAAGGCATGTTCTAAGCCGCCGCCAACGCCGGGCACCCGCCCGGCAGGCTGCACCGACGACGCCCGGCTCCGGCCAGGCGCCGTCGTTTCCATCATCAGGCGGCGCGCAGCGTGGCGGCCGCCGGAACCTCAGGTTGCAGGCGGAAGCGCGACACCGCCACCGCCAGCTGCTCGGCCTGGTCTTCCATCGCCCGTGCCGCAGCCGTGGCCTCTTCCACCAGCGCCGCGTTCTGCTGCGTGGTTTCGTCCATCTGCACCACGGTCTGGTTGACCTGCTCGATGCCGGCCGACTGTTCGCGCGAGGCCGCCGAGATCTCGGCCATGATCTCGTTCACCCGGCCGACCTGGCCGACGATGTCCTGCATGGTTCGGCCGGCAGCGTGCACCAGCTGCGCACCGGCACCGACCTGGGCCACCGAGGCGTCGATCAGCCCCTTGATCTCCTTGGCTGCACCAGCCGAGCGCTGGGCCAGTGCGCGCACTTCGCTGGCCACCACGGCAAAGCCCCGGCCCTGTTCACCCGCACGCGCCGCTTCGACCGCCGCGTTGAGCGCCAGGATGTTGGTCTGGAACGCGATGCCGTCGATGACCGAGATGATCTCGGCGATGCGCTGCGAGGAATCCTCGATCTGTTCCATGGTCTGCACCACCTGTCTGACCACCTGCCCGCCCTCGCTGGCCACGCCCGCCGCCGACGCCGCCAAGCTGTTGGCCTGCTGTGCATGTTCAGCGTTCTGGCGCACGGTGGAGGTCAGTTCCTCCATCGATGCCGCGGTTTCTTCCAGGTTGGCGGCCTGCTGTTCGGTGCGGCGCGACAGATCGCTGTTGCCCGAGGCGATCTCGCCGGCAGCCAGGCGGATACTCGCCGCCGACTGCTGGATCTGGCCGACGATCCGGGTCAGCTGCTGCACCGTGCTGTTGGCATCGTCACGCATCACCGCGAACACGCCATGGAAATCACCGTGCATGCGCGTGCTCAGGTCACCGGCAGCGATCGCGCGCAGCAGCGTGGACAGCGCGGCGAGGTTCTGGTCGCTCGCCTGCATCATGGTGTTGAGGGTTTCCACCATGCGGCGGAAATCGTGCTCGAAGCGCTGGCTGTCGCCACGCACAGCGAAGTCGCCCGCGGCCGCTGCAGCCGCCAGCTGCTGGATCTGTTCGTTGATGGCGCCCAGGTTGGCCTTGGTGGTGGCCATCGCAGCGGTGAACACCGCCTTCTCGCCCGGCAGCGCCTCCATGTCCATGCTGAGGTCGCCCACGGCGTAGCGCTGCATCACGTCCACCAGGCGCTGGGTAACCGCATTGCTGGACGCCACCAGCTGGTTGCTGTCGGCCACCATGCGGCCGTACTCGCCGGGGAAGGCGCTGGCATCCATGCGGTAGCTGATCTGGCCTTCGTCATGGCGCTGCGCCATCTCCGCCTGCGCGGCCATCACCGCCTGCAGCGTGCCACGCATGCCCTGCATCGCCTCCAGCAGGCGCCCCACCTCGTCGTTGCCGCGCGCCGGCATGGCCGTGTCCAGCCTGCCGGCCGCCACGTCGCCGGCGATGCGCACGGCTTGGGCGAGCGGACGGATGGCCAGGCGGCGCAGCAGCACGTAGACACCCGCGCTCAGGGTCAGCGCAGCCAGCACGCCCACCAGCAGGGTCAGCCACAGCAACTGCCGCGCCTCGGCCACGATCACCGCATGCGGCACCACCACGCCCAGCGCGAAATGCTGCGGGGCATCGCCCACCTGCAGCGGCACGTACAGGCGCACGTTGCCGGCCGCATCCGGTTCGAACGCCTCGAAGGTCCGGCCCTCGGCAATCTGCGCCAGCATCTTCTGCGTGCCAGCATCGGTGCGCGGCTTGCCGATCTCGGCCGCATCGGCCGCCGCCAGCACCACGCCCTTGGGCGAGAGCAGTTCGACCCGGCCAGCGCCCATCGGGGTCAGCGTGGCCAGGTGCTTCTGCAGCGCCGCCAGCGAGAAGTCCACGGTGAACACGCCCAGGAACGTGCCGTTTTCCACGATCGGCGTGGTGAGCGTGCTCATCAGGACCTGGTGGCCGCCGATGGCATAGGAATAGGGTTCACTGACCTTGGGCAGCTTGTCGCGGCTGGGCGCCATGTACCAGTCGCCGGAGCCACTGGGGGTATCGGTGTAATCGGTCAGCGGCGACTGCTGCGGCTTGCCCTCCTGCCAGGCCCAGTAGCTCATGAAGCGACCGGTGGCGTCATGCGCTTCGGTGTTGACGAAGTCCGCATCCTTGCCATCGAAGGCGTTGGGTTCCCACATGGTGCTCTTGCCCACCCATTCCGGGTGGGCATGCAGCTGTTCGCCGATGATGGCGGCCAACGCAGCACGGTCGGGCGCATCGCCGCGGGCGCGCTGGGCCAGCACGGCTTCGGCCATGGCGTCGTTGCTGGCGAAGGCCGTGCCCAGATCGGCGGCGACCTTGCGCGCCTCGGCGTTGGCCTCACTGGCCATGGCCTGGCGCGAGGCGCTGACCAGGCTGGCGCTGGCCTGGCGGTAGATCAGGAAGGCGGTCACGCCGAAGCAGAGCAGCGCGATCAATGCGGTGCCCAGCATCAGCTTGTGGGCGATGCTGCCCGGGCGACGGGCAGCGGCAGAGCGGGGAGAAGGCATGGGGAGGATCCGCAGTCAGTTCAGGACAACCGGCACCACGACGGCGCCGCGCAGATGCGCGATCCCTCGCGCCGCCGCCTGCCGGCCGCGGATCGAAACCCACGGTGGCAAGGCACGTACCGGGTTAGCGGCAACGCGCAGGGGCGGTTGAGGAAAAGTTCGAAGTGGAACCTGAATCTGGTCAGATTGGCGGGTGGCGTCGGGCTTGCTCGACGCTACGAATCCACGCGGTCGCTCAGCCACTGCATCCGCGGCAGCACTTCGATGCTGCCCGCGGCGTACTGCTGCAGTACGCCCTCCGGCCCGAAGCGGGGCTGCCAGCCAAGCGCCAGGCACAGCCGGCTGCTGTCGTACACACGGTCAACGCTCAATGGCAGCGGCCAGCCGCGCCGTTCGAACTCGGCCAGCAGCTGTGGCACCCGCCGCACCAGCACCTGCCGCGGGTTGGCCGCCAGTTCCAGGCAGTCGCTGCGCTGGAAAGGCGTGGCCGCACAGGCGATGTAGCGCTGGAAGCAGCCACCGTCATCCATCAACAGCGCCGCATGGGCACTGGCCACGTCTCGCGCGTCGATGCCGCGATGCAGGCGGAACATCGCCATGCGCTCAGGCGGCTCGGGGAAGCAGCGCGCCATGCGCAGCACCCGCACGTCGAAGCCCTCGCCCGCGGCCTGCTCAGCCAGCGCTTCGGCCTGCAGCTTGGTGCGGTGGTAGATGGTGCGCGGCAGCGGTTCGGTGGTTTCATCGATCCAGCGGCAACCACCGGACACCACGGCATGACCGTACAGTGCCGTGGTGCTGGTCAGCACGAAGCGGCGGACACCGGCCTGCTGGGCCAGCTGCAGCATCTGCGCGGTTGCGTCGACATTGATCTGCTGGAATACCGCATCAGGCACCAGGCCGACATGCGGCGCATGCAGGGCGGCGGTGTGGATCACCGCGTCCACACCCCGCAGCGCGCGCTCCAGCGCCTGGCGGTCGGTGACATCGGCAATGATGCGGGTGGTGTTGAACGGGCTGCGGTCCAGCCCCACCACGTCGTGCTCGGCAGCCAGCGCACCAAAGATCGCGCGCCCGATCCGCCCGGAACTTCCGGTCAACAGGATCTTCATTGAATCCATTCACTCGACAGCGCCCGGGAGCTACCGGGATGACCCGATTCTAGACACGGGCCAAGGTTCGGCAACAGCCTGTTCACGTACGCAGTCCGGTCGGGGCGTCAAGCGCGCGCATGGCCAGCGTGAAAGCAGCGGTGGGGACATGCACCTGCCATTAGCCCTGCGTGTGCAGGATGGAGGCGGTCGTCGAAGCTGGCGGCGTCCCTTCCGCACAGGAGACACAGCATGGCCAATACACCCCAAGGCTCACAGAATCGCGGCTTCGCCTCGATGGATGAAGACAAGCAACGCGCCATCGCCGCCAAGGGCGGCCGCGCGGCCCACGCATCTGGCAATGCGCATGAATTCAGTCCCGCCGAGGCACGCGTCGCCGGCCGCAAGGGCGGCCAGGCGATCAGCCGCAACCGCCAGCACATGGCAGCGATCGGCCGCGAGGGCGGGCATGCACGGCATGCCAACGCACAGCGCCAGCAGCAGTTGCAGGACGAACCGCAGCCACCTGCCATGCCGGCCTCGCCCTATCCCCAGCAGGGATGATCGTCAGGAAGGCTGGGCATCCGCCCGGCCCAATAACGACAAGGCCCCGCCAATGGCGGGGCCCTGCACTGCAGCGGTCACTCAGCCGAAGCTGGGATCATGCCGCCTTCATCGCATGCTTGCGGTCGCGCATCACGCGGTGGCAATCCTGCACTTCCGGCAGCCACGCGGTCACTTCCTGGCGCACGGCCGGCGGCAGGTCATTATCGTTCAGCACGTCCTTGAACGCGGCCAGCAGGCGGTCTTCCGATTCTTCCAGCTCGGCCACATAGCCGTAGTTGGTATCACCGAAGGCAGCGCGCACCTTGCCGTAGAACTGCTGCATGGAGCCAACCATGGTGCCGTGTTCGGCCGGCTTGCCGCCGGTGGCGAGGACGGCGCTGCTCAGCGAGGAAACAATGCGCGCCTTGACGCCGGCGATGCGCACGAACAGCGCGGACAGCTCGGTGTCCTTCACCTTGGTCGCGGCTTCTTCGTAGAACGACTTGCCGTCGCGGGCGATCTCGATCAGGTCGTTGAGGCGATGTTCGATGGTGGACTGGGTGCTCATGATGGTTCTCCTTGATCGGGTCTGCGGGATGAGGGCAGCGGTGTGTCCGTTGCCTGCAGGACCAGAGTGGAGAAGCACGTGTGGGGTGCGGGTGAGTGGTGTTTTATGCAGGAATCACTCTGTCGAATGGATGCTGACTGTTCACGCCGCCTTGCGTGGTATTCACGCGGAAAGAACGTCCCGCCAATGCTCAGGATTCCAGCAATGTGTCCTGCGCAGAAGCGAATTTCGACAACGAGGAAGATTCGACAGGCAGCCCGTTTGCCAGGCACCATTCCACAAAATCGGCCAACGGCACGGTCACCCGCACTGCGCCGATACCATTCACTCTGGTGAGCCACAGGTGGCGCTCAACATCCTTCTGCCACTCAGCAAACGTATCGTGCCAGTCACGATCAGGCAGGAGCGCCTTGAAGCTGGCGTACTCTTCCTGCCGGAACCACGCAAACGCAAGATACGGTGCGTCATCCTCGCGAGGGGGAGGAAGCGGTACGAGGGCGGGACGACGGTGTCTCATGGCTCCATGGCCTCAGTTTGGCGTGCCTGAAGTATCCGATGGTAGCCCCACGTTTTGGCCAATGGTCAGACGATGGAAGAGAGATGTCGATTTCCGCCCTCATCATTCGTCGGACCAGGAAAGGCAGGCCCTTCGGCCTGCAGGAGCACCACCATGCGCCCCACCATCACCGCCTTCGCCACCTCTCCCGACCGCGGCCAGGGTCTGGCGCGCGACATGCGCGTGCGTTGGGCACTGGAAGAACTCGGCGTCGCCTACGACGTACAGCTGCTGACCTTCGCCGGGATGAAGGAACCCGCGCACCGCGCGCGTCATCCGTTCGGGCAGATTCCTACCTATGAGGAAGCCGATCTGGTGTTGTTCGAGTCCGGCGCGATCATCCTGCACCTGGCCGAGCAGCATCCGGGCCTGCTGCCGGCCGATGCGCCGGGCCGCCTGCACGCCATCATGTGGATGTTCGCTGCGCTGAGCACGGTGGAACCGCCCATCGTCGAACGCTCCATGGCCTGGGTGGTGTAGCGCGATCAGCCCTGGTACGCGCAGCGGCTGGTGATGCTGGACGAGCGCGTGCGCCGGCGGCTGGATGAATTGTCGACACGGCTGGGCGACGGCCCCTGGCTGGACGGTGCGTTCAGTGCCGGTGACCTGCTGATGGTGTCGGTGCTGCTGCGCCTGAAGAGCAGCGGCATCGTCGACGAGTTCCCGCTGCTGGCCGCCTACGTGGCGCGGGCGACGGCACGGCCGGCCTACCAGCGCGCGTTTGCCGCGCAGCTGGCCGTGTTCCAGAACGCCTGATTCCTTTGTTTCGCGCTGGCCTCAGCGCAACGGATCGGCTGCTACGCCTTCGTGGGTGATCTGCACCGGCAGGATGTGCCCCTGCGCATCGAACTGCAGGCGCTCGATGGCGGTCTCGCGATGGTCGCGGGCGCTGTCACCGTGCGGGCGGCGGTGGTAGACGATGTACCGGCGGTCAGTGCCGGGCACCTGGATGACCGAGTTGTGGCCCGCGCTGGTGGCGATGGTTTCATCCTGCGCAGAAGTGGAACGCAGGCCTCAGGCTTTCTTGATGACGGTGCGCTTGCCGATGGTGCTGGTCTTGCCAGCAGTCGGCTTGGCCAGGCCGGGAATCAGGAAATCGGTGGCCTTGTGGCCCTTGGACACCTTGGCCGCCAGCCAGCGCGGCATGCGCCCACGGCCGGTCCAGGTCAGGCGCTTGTATTCCGGATCGCGGTATTTGGGTGCGACCTTTCCGGATTTACGTCGGGCGGGTTTGCGCGTGGGTGCGGGGGCTTCACCGGCTTCGTCACCGAAGAGTTCTCCGATGGTGTAACCGGCCTCGGCCGCAGCGGCCTTCAGCAGGCGGCGCACGGCGGCGGCCGGGCGGCGGGTGGTGATGAGGGCTTTGCGCTGTTCAGCCGCAGCCACCAGAGCGCCCAGCTCCCGGAGGCTGAGCGATTCGATATTGATAGTCATGGTGGGAAAGGTCTACTGCGGCAGGCTGGGTGTCAAGTTTTCTTTACCGGTGCAGAACATTTCCAGCGAATCTCTACGCTCTGCAGCCATTCCGGCTTGGGTCCTCCGGAGCGACCTGCACGAGACAATGTTGCAACCTTTTTTGAAAATTTTCATTTTCGTAATTTCAACGAAATGGCACGGCTTTCAGGGTATCTCGTTTCAGTGCGTTATCGCAGGTGAAGGCTGATGATCTCCGGAGTACTTACTGAAGAGCAGCATCTCCACGCGCTGCGCCTGCATCGGCGGAAGGCCGCAAAGGTGCTGGTAGGCGGGCTGCTGGGTTGCGCCGTTGTCGGCCTTGCCGCGCTCGCCGTGGGCCATCACTTCCCCGGCCTGGTCTTGGTTGGCGGCAGCCTCTGCGGATTGGTCGGTGCATTCGTCCAGTCCAGGCTGGCGCTGCCACGACAGATCGCCAAGATCCACCGTCAGCAGGCGAGCCTGCACGCGCACCACACCTATAGCTGGGACGACGAATGGCCCAGCGTTGCATCTGAGCATGTGCAGGCCAAACGACGGTGGTCGGATTACATCAGGCTGCGGGAAAGTGATGAGCTGCTGCTTCTCTACCATTCCGACATCATGTTCTAGCAGGCTGCTGAAATACCTCTCAGCTCGTAGACTACTTGAGTCGGAACATCACCCCTTCCAATGCGCGGCGTAGACGTCTTCAGCGAACAGTTGTTCACGGTCAAGCGGCTGGAGGAATTCATTCCGGTCAGCCACCCATTGCGTCCCGTTCGCCAGATGGTCAATGAGGCGCTTGGGCGTTTGGATGGGCTGTTCGAGCGCATCTACGAGCCGGCCTGGAAAGGCGGGCGTCCGAGCATTGCACCGGAGAAGTTGGCGCGGGCGATGTT
>NZ_JBNNHG010000048.1:0-24423 GCF_050268705.1 Stenotrophomonas sp. NPDC077659
GAATGCAGGCCATCGGCGTGCCGATGCATCGGCAACGCGGCCCCGCCCAGCATAAGCTCCACCTGGCCGATGTCAGGCGCCCACAACCGGAACTCCACCTTGCCGGCGCCCACCGGCCACGCACCCAGACGGGCCGCTTCGGTCATGCGTCAACCTGCAGGTACAGCGTGGACATCGGCGGCAGGGTCAGCCGCAGCGACTGTGCATGCCCGTGCATCGGCCGCGCGTCGGTGGCCACCGCGCCCAGGTTGCCGGCGTTGCCGCCCGCATAATGGTGGCTGTCCGTATTCAATCGCTCCGACCACAGGCCGGGCTCGGGTACGCCAACGCGGTAGCCGTCGCGGCGCACGGGCGTGAAATTGCTGACCACCAGCATCGCCGGTGCCTCGCCGGCCGGGTCCTGGCGGATGAAGGCGTAGACGCTGTTGCGACTATCGTCGGCCACACTCCAGGCAAAACCGCGCTCGTCACGTTCGTCGCGATGCAGTGCGGGCTGATGGAGCAGCTGCGCGTTCAGATCGCCGACCAGGCGCATCAGCCCGCCGCCCTCGTGCGTTGCCGCCTGGTCCCATTCCAGCCCACGCTGGTGTGCCCACTCACCCGCCTGGCCGAACTCGCCGCCCATGAACAGAAGCTTGCTTCCCGGGTGCGCCCACATGAAGGCGTAGTACGCCCGCAGCTGGGCGAACTGCTGGGCGCGGTTGCCCGCCATCTTGTTGAGCAGCGAACCTTTGCCGTGGACCACCTCGTCATGCGACAGCGGCAACACGAAACGCTCGGAAAATGCATAGACCAGGCCGAAGCTGATCTCGCTGTGGTGATGCGCGCGATGCACCGGGTCGCGCTGCAGGTAGTGCAGCGTGTCGTGCATCCAGCCCATGTTCCATTTATGGGTGAAACCCAGCCCGCCATCGGCCACCGCATTGGTCACGCCCGGCCAGGCCGTGCTCTCCTCGGCGATCACCAGCACGTCCGGGAAACGCTCGCGCAGGGTCTGGTTCATGCGCTGCAGGAAGGCCACCGCCTCCAGGTTCTCGCGGCCGCCCTGTGCATTGGGCACCCACTGCCCCTCGGGCCGGCTGTAGTCGCGATACAGCATGGATGCCACTGCATCCACGCGCAGCCCGTCGATGTGGAAATGCTCGATCCACTCCAGCGCACTGCCTATCAGGTAGGCCGACACTTCGTTGCGGCCGTAGTTGTAGATCAACGTGTCCCAGTCGGCATGCTTGCCCTCGCGCGGATCGGCGTGCTCGTACAGGGCGGTGCCATCGAAGCGCGCAAGGCCATGGGCATCATCCGGAAAATGCGCACTGACCCAATCGACGATCACGCCCAGACCGGCCTGGTGGCAGCGATCCACAAAGCGGGCAAAGGCTTCCGGGGTGCCGTAGCGCGCCGTCGGTGCGTAGATGCCCAGCGGCTGGTAGCCCCAGGACCCACCGAAGGGGTGTTCACTGATCGGCAGCAGCTCGATGTGGGTAAAGCCCAACCCGGCGACATGGGGAATCAGCCGATCCGCAAGTGCCTCCCAGTCCAGCACGCTGCCGTCCTCGGCGCGCTGCCAGGACCCTGCGTGTACCTCATAGATGGACAGGGGCGCGCGGATGCCCTGCTGACGACGGCGCTGCAGCCAGGCATGGTCGTGCCACTGCAGCGGCGTGGCGGCCACCACGCGTGAAGCAGTGGCAGGCGGGCGCTCGGCCCAGCGTGCCATCGGGTCAAGCTTGTCGGGCAGAGTCTGGCCGTCCGCGCCGATCAGGCGGAACTTGTAGCGCGCGCCCGGCTTCACGCCGGGGATGAACAGCTCCCACACGCCTGCGGCATGGCGCAGCCGCATCGGGTGGCGGCGGCCGTCCCAGCCATTGAAGTCACCGACCACCGCCACGCGCTGGGCATTCGGTGCCCAGACCGCGAAACGCACACCTTCGATGCCTTCTACGGCCATTGCGGTCGCGCCCAGTGCACGCATCGCTTCGGCATCACCCTGATGGATACGCTGCAACTGCGCCTCATCCAGCAGCGGACCGAACGCGTACGCGTCGTGCACCTGCTCGACGCCATCAGGGAAATACAGCGCGAGCAGCGGGATCGCGTCGGCACCGGCATTCCCCTCGAAAAGACCTGGAAGCGTGGTGCCGTCAAGGTCCCAGCGGCGGCCGCTGGCCTCGATCACCTCAACCCGCCGTGCATTCGGCACCAGCGCGCGCATCACACGGCCACCGCTGCCGTCGGCATGCGGTCCCAACCAGGCGAACGCGTCGGCCGGGCGCCCCTGTACCATCGCCTGCAGCTCGAAGGCCTGCGTTGCCACCGCATCATCCTGCGTCACCGCGTCGTAGTTGAACGCCACCGCAGCCGGTCCTTCGTCGTTCATGCAGCCACCTGGCAGGTCTGCTGGTACAGCGCCAGGTAGGCCTTTCCGGCCGTTTCCCAGCCGCCTGGACGCAGCATCGCCGCACGCCGCATCGCATGCATCAGTGCCGGCAGCCGGAAGGTGCGCATCGCCCGCTCCACGCAGCGGCGCAGCCCATCGGCATTGGCTCCATGGAACAGGAAGCCGGTTACGCCGTCCTCGACCGTATCGACCAGGCCGCCGGTCGCATGCGCAACCGGCAGGCAGCCAAAGCGCTGTGCATACATCTGGCTGAGGCCGCAGGGTTCGAACCGCGAAGGCATGAGCAGGAAGTCGGCGCCGGCGAACATCTGCCGCGCAAGGCCCTCCTCGAAGCCGATGAAGGCACCGACCCGCCCGGGGTAACGCTGTGCCAGCGCCTGCACCTGCGCTTCCACCTGCGGTTCGCCACCGCCGATCACCACCAGCTGGCCCCCAGCGGCCACGATCTGCGGGGCAACATCGCACGTAATGTCAAGGCCCTTCTGATGGACCAGGCGTGAGACCACCGCAAACAGCGGCCCCGTCGATGGCTGCAGGCCAAACGCCTGGCGCACCGCCCGCGCATTTTCTTCGCGACCCGCGCACTGGCCGATGCTGAAACGCGCCTTCAGGTGGATGTCGCGGCGTGGATCCCAGCTGGCATCGATGCCATTGACGATGCCACTGAGGTGGCCACCGGCGGCGCGGCGTGCCAGCAGTTCGTGCAGGCCACAGCCATCCTCGGCGGCGGTGATCTGCTGCGCATAGCGCAGGCTGACCGTGTTCAGGCGGGTGGCATTGGCGATGCCGCCCTGCAGGAAGGACATGTGGCCATGGAAATGCAGTTCGTCCAGATGTTCGACAGGCACGCCGAGGGTCGGCGCAAGCGCAAACGGGAACAGACCCTGGTAGGCCAGATTGTGGATCGTCAGCAGGGTCGGCACGGCCGTGCGGTCCCAGCGCACATAGGCGGCGGCCATTGCCACCGGCCAGTCATTCAGGTGAAGCAGCTGCGGCGTCCAGTCCAGCCCGGCACGACCAGCGGCCAGTTCCGCGGCAGCATGGGACAAGGTGGCGAAGCGCACCGCGTTGTCCGGCCATTCGCGGCCCTGCGCATCCACGTAGGGCGAGCCCTCGCGTTCATACAGCGCGGGCGACAGCAGCACATAGATCGGAAGACCATCGGCCTGCAGCGCCATGGCCACGGTGCAGGCCGGCAGTCCGGCGCGCCCGGCGACACGGCCTACTTCGCGCAGGTGCGGCAGCCGCTGCAGCACTTCAGGATAGCCGGGCAGCAGTACGCGGGCATCGCAGCCGCTGCGCACCGCACGGGGCAGCGCCGCGGCCACATCACCCAGGCCGCCGGCCTTGATGAAATCGGCCATTTCAGTTGCCACGAACAGCACGCGCTGCACCAGTTCAGGAAGTTCGACCGGTTGTGACGGGCCACGTCGGGTGCCGATCGGTACCAGATCGAGGGCGGGCAGGAGGGTCTCTGCAACAGGATCGTGCAGGGAATCGGCGACGAGGTCGAGGGCCATGGCGCTTCTCTGAATCAGTCAGGCAGACACCAGCTGCGCCCGGTTGGGCGCTGATGCTGGAAGGGAAGTCGTCGCGGAACGTGGGGGACGTGCGCGTAGGCTCTACGCGAATGTGCACTGTTCCGTATCAAACAACCGTGAAGCGATGGCGATTTCTTCGTGACAGCGTGGCATGAGCTCAGTGCGCAGGGTTGTATGCGCACCGCTCGGTTGTGCCTGGGCAGTTTCGATCCACGCCGCTGCTCACCAACCGCCGATCATGATCCGTAGCTGCAGCGTGGTGCCGTCATCCAGATACAGAGGGAAATGCAGGCAGTCCCGTTCTGCCATGCCAGCGGCCAGCCCCTGCAGCGCTGAGCGTGGCAGCACCAGCCTGCAGTGAGTGCCACCGTCAAGCAGCACCGCCTGGTCGCCATCGTGCAGGGAAACCGCCACGGCCCAGCCGCCGCTGCCGCCAAACCGGGTCAGGTTCTCCACGCTTTCACCGGCCAGCAGCTGGGCCAGTTCGGCCTTCTGCAGACCCACCTGCATGCACTGTTCCTGCAGAAGCACCCTCATGCGGCAGACTCCAGCAAGCGGGATGCAGCGAGAAGGACGGCGGAGACATGAAACATGGGAAAACAACCAGACGGCATTCGGAGCCGCCATTAAACCGCAATCGGACAACACAGAGTCGCGCTTGCTTGACTGCACTCAGGTCCAGCATCGTCATGGCATGCCTGCTCGTTCGCGCGCCCCGCAGCCGTTCATTGCCGTTCTGGGTCGCTGGCACGGGCGCCGCGTTGAGCGTAGGCGACGGCCTGGCCGGTGCACACCCATCGCCGATGTCTGCCAGTTCGTCGCACACAGAGCCCTATTCATCGCACAGCGCTGCCCCGACGCCCCCCAGCGGGTTACGGTTGCTGCCATCCATGCACCCGATGGCACCCACCCATGACCCGTTGGCTCCTGCTCGCCCTCACTGCCCTGCCGCTCTCCGCCGCCGCCATCGTCATCCGCAGCGATGTCGATGACAGCGCCTATCGCATTCCGGCCACCGCCTTCCCTGCCCTGGCGGACATGCCGGGCGAGGGCCACGGTGTCCTCATCGCGCCGCGCTGGGTGCTGACCGCCGCACACGCCGCGCCGATGGACGGCATGGATGCCGATGTGCAGGTCAACGGCCAGGCGTACCGCGTGGCCCGCGTGTTCGTGCACCCCGGCTACCGGCGCATGCCCGACGCGCTGGGACAGGCTGCGCTTGCATCAGGCAATCCCGGCCCGATCCACGCCTTCCTCGCCGCCTCCGATGACATCGCCCTGGTCGAGCTTGCAGCCCCGGTGCACGGCGTGGCGCCGGTGCACCTCTACCGCGGCCATGACGAAGCCGGAAGGGTTGCTACCCTGGTGGGCAAGGGCGCCACCGGCACCGGCAGCACCGGGCTGGCACCAGGGGCTTCGCACCGTGGCGTGCTGCGCCGCGCGGAAAACGCGGTGACCGGCGGCAACGATCGCTATGTCTGGTATCGCTTCGATGGCCCTGCAGGCGGTCTGCCACTGGAGGGCGTGATCGGCGGCGGCGACAGCGGCAGCCCGCTGCTGATCCGTGATCGCGACGCCTGGCAGCTGATCGGCCTCGGTTCGTGGATCACTGCGGTGCCGGAGCACGCGCTGGAAGCTGGGTACTACGGCCAGGTCGTGCACAACGTGCGCGTCTCGCGCTATGCAGATTGGATCGACAGCGTGATGCGCCGTTCGCCTCAGCATTGAAGTGATGACTTGCACCAGTGCGACATGTGTCGCACACTTGCGACATCGATCAAGCGCAGGGACTGACGATGTCATCCGCCCCAACCCCCTCCAATGCGGAACTGGAACTGTTGAAATGCCTCTGGCGTGATGGCGCCTGCAGCGCACGTGAGCTGCACAACGCCGCGGTCGCCACGCTGGACTGGTCCTATTCCTCCACCCGCAAGACGCTGGAGCGGATGGTCGACAAGGGGCTGGTGAAGGAAGGCAGCCAGCACGGCCTCAACGTTTACAGCGCCAAGGTCGGCAAGGTGGCCACCCTGGCGGCTCTCAGCACGGATTTTGCGCGCCGCGTGCTGGAAATCGACGGGCCGCTGCCCAGCCAGGCCTTCGCCGACAGCCGACTGCTCAGCCGCCAGGAAATCGAGCAGTTGGAAGCCTTGTTGCGGGCGCATGATGAGGATCAGCCATGAGCGTGCCTGCCGCGTCCAGCGTGTTGATCGCGCTGGCGGCCAGCCTGGTCGGCGCCGGCCTGGTCTGGTACGCCGCACAGGCCCTGCAGCGCGGGTTGCAGATCTCTCACGCCGCGTCGCGGTACTGGCTGGGCGCGTGGCTGTGCGCGGTGTTGCCACCGGTGCTGGCACTGTTGCTGCCACTGCAGCACGCACCACTGCCACAGTTGACCAGCGCATTGCCGGTGGCCTTGAACACCCTGCCCCAGGGAATGTTGCCTGACACGGCGGCAACACCCGGCATCGGCATGTCCCTGGCAGCGGTCCTGCCGCTTTGCCTGTGGGTGGTGTATGCCGGTGGCGTACTGCTTTCGCTGGTGCGCTGGGCGCTGGCCACGCGCCAGCTGCATGCCGTGCTCCAGCGCAGCCAGCCCCTCCAGGCGACGCAGCTGCCGGGCCCGCAGTCACGGCAGGCGGTCCGCCAGTTGCAGGCGGCAGGTATCGCTGTCCGCTGCACGGAAGGCGGCGGCACGCCGTTCGCCGTCGGCTGGCCAGACGCGCGCATCGTCCTGCCTGCCGCCAGCCTCGCCCTGCCGGACCGCGCACTGCGCCTGGTCATCGGCCACGAGGCTGCGCACCTGCACCGTCACGATCCACTGCGCGCCATCCTCATGCGGCTGGTAGCTGCGCTGTACTGGTTCAATCCCTTCGTGCAGCGCCTTGCCGCGCGCGTGCAGCTGGCCGCGGAACTGCAATGCGATGCGCGTGCGCTGGCTGAAGCGCCCGTTGCCGGCGACGGCCGCCTGCTGGCACAGGCCTACTTGGAAACGCTGCGCCAGGCCACCGCACTGCAGCCTGCCAGCGCGCTGTCAC
This sequence comes from Stenotrophomonas sp. NPDC077659, assembly GCF_050268705.1. Classification (NCBI taxonomy): domain Bacteria; kingdom Pseudomonadati; phylum Pseudomonadota; class Gammaproteobacteria; order Lysobacterales; family Lysobacteraceae; genus Stenotrophomonas; species Stenotrophomonas sp. NPDC077659. The sequence continues at coordinate 6,972 of NZ_JBNNHG010000048.1, forward strand.
ACCGCGATCCCGGCGGCCATCAGCTGCGCCTTCGGCACATGCTGCAGGGCGACGCAGGCCGCCGTCCCGGTACGGCCATCGCGCTGCTGCTGGCGGCGTCCGGCGTGACCGCCACCCTGGGGCTGGCCACCGTACAGGCGGCGGTCACGGCAGGGCCGCCGTCGCTTGCCCTGCCGCTGCACAGCGCTTCGGTCACCCTGCTGGAGCCCACCCTGCCACCGGCGCCTATCTTTGCCGCGCCCCTTGCCCATGCACGGGTCACCAGCGTGTTCGGCCACACGTCGGATTTCCGCCAGCGCGCCCACCGCGGCGTTGACTTTGCAGCACGCCGTGGCACCGCGGTACAGGCGCCTGCCGACGGCACCATCATCGCCGCCACCCGCACCTATCCCGATGGCCCCAACTACGGCACCGTGGTGGTGATCGACCACGGCGGTGGCTGGCAGACGTTGTTCGCCCACCTGCAGGATTACGACGTGGACGTCGGCCAACAGGTGCGCCAGGGCGATGTCATCGCACGCACCGGCAACACTGGCCGCACCACCGGCCCCCACCTGCACATGGAACTGCTGCGCAGCGGCACGCGCGTCGATCCGCAGGCCTGGATGCAGTAACCACTGACGCGCCCGCCGCGCGTTGCCCCGATCCGCAGTGAATCGATACCCGGCCGCGGGAGCCCCCGCTGTTGCCCGTCGCCACGCCATCAGGAAGGAATCCAACGACCATGCAAGGCACGTTCACTCCGCGACCGCCGCGCCACCCTCAGGCCAGAACAGGCACCCGTCTGGCCATTGGCTGCCTGCTCTGGCCTGCCGCAACGGCCGCGGCACAGACCGCACCTGCAGCGCCGGCCACCACCGAACTGGACACCGTGCAGGTGCAGACGCAGCGCTACGACGCGCGGCGTGATGATGTGGCCAGCCGCATCGTCGTCGATCACGAAACCCTGCGGCGCCACGGCGATACCGATCTGCTGGAGGCGCTCAAGCGCCTGCCCGGGGTTAGCGTCTCCAACGGCACACCGGGCCGACCGGGCACCGTGTCGCTGCGCGGGCTGGGCAGCGGTTACACCCAGATTCTGCTGGATGGCCAACGCGTCCCCGCCGGATTCAGTCTGGATTCGCTGGCCACCGACCAGATCGAACGCATCGAGATTCTGCGCGCACCCACGGTGGATCAGGGAGCCGGCGCCATCGCCGGCACCCTCAACATCATCACCCGCACCACCGTGCCCAAGGACAGCCAGCGCCTGACCCTGTCCTGGGCCGAGAGCCAATCGCGCAGCACGCCCTCGGCCAGCTGGCGGCAGACGCACCAAGGCACGCAGGTCGACCAGGCACTCACGGCCACGGCGTCCGTCCGCGCCTTCCTGGTGGAAGAACGCGGCAGCGAACAGGCCTGGGACGCCGAAGGGCGGCCACTGCTGTTGCGCCACAACCGGCTGCGCGCCGCCGGTCGCCGCGACAGCGTGTCGCTGGCACCCTCGATGACCCTCAAGGCCAGTGCCGACGATACGGTTTCGCTGCAGGCACTGATGGATGCCTCCGACTTCCGCCGTGACATGCTGATCGACTGGGACAACGTGCAGGGCCAGGCCCTGCGTACACCGCACTACCGCCAGCGCACCCGCCTGCGGCTCGACCAGGGCCAGGCCAGCGCGGAGTGGACGCGCCAGCTGCAGCGCGGCGGCAGCCTTACGGTGCGTGGGGCCATGGACGGCAACCGCGAAAACTATCGCTTCCGCGAGCAGGGCCAGGCAGCAGACGGCCAGGAAAATCTGGTGGACCGGACCGATGCGCGCCTGCATGTGCTGGGCGGCAGCAGCCGCGTGCAGTGGACCCTGCCTGCGCGCGGACGCCATACCGTGCAGACGGGTGCCGAAGGCAGTCTGGACAACCGCCGCGAATCACGGGTGCAGCAACTGCAGGACTTCAACGACGCGGCCGCTTCAACAAGCAATCTCTCCTTCAATGCACGCCTGCAGCGTGTTGCGGTGTACGCGCAGGATGAGTTTGCCCTGAGCGAGCGCACCGCCTTCTATCTCGGTGGCCGCTGGGAGCAGCTGCAGACCCGCAGCGAAGGGCGCGACTTCGCCCCGGTCCGCAACCGCGCCAGCGTGTTCACACCCGTGCTGCAGGGGCTGTGGAAGCGGGCCAAGGGCAAGGACCAGCTGCGCGTCTCGCTCAGCCGCACGTTCCGCGCGCCGGAACTGCGCCTGCTGGTCCCGCGGCCGTATACCTCCACCAACAACCGGGCGCTGAACCCGGACGAGATCGGCAACTCGGCGCTGCGCCCGGAACTGGCCTGGGGCCTGGACACTGCGTGGCAACTGCACGGCCGCGACGGCACCCAGGGCAGCATCGGCGGCTACCTGCGCCGCATCGACTCGCCCATCCGCACCGAAACCCTGCTGCGTGATGGCCGCTGGGTGGCCACGCCGGTCAACGGCAGCCGTGCCACCGCCTGGGGCATCGAACTGGATGGACAGCTGCCGTTGGCCCGCGTGCTGCGCAACGCGCCCGATATCGAACTGCGTGGCAACGCCACCTGGAACCAGTCGCGGGTGCGCGATGTTCCCGGACCCGACAACCGCGTCCAGGACCAGGTGCCGCTCACCGCCAGTGCGAGCGTGGATTACCGCATCACCCCGCGCTGGAGCAGCGGCCTGGCATTTACCTACCGCAGCGGCGGGCGTATCCGCTACAGCGTGGGCGAAGTGGACATCGCCGCCTATCGACGCGAACTGGAAGCATGGGTGCAGTACAGTTCTGCAGCGCACGGCAAACTGCGGCTGACCGGCAGCACCCTGCTGGGGGACGACGGCGGGAGCGGCCAGTGGCGCTTCGATGACGGCGGCACCCAGGTGGTTCGCAGCGCACGGCAGTCGGTCCCCAGTGTACGGCTGCAGTGGGAGGTGCCGCTGTAGGCGGATCGTCTGTGCTGCCGGCAAAAGGCTGTCGCTAATGCCTTGGCGATGATGTGGACCGGTGGCGCGAAAGACCGATGCGTGTCGCAATTTGCACAAGCGTTTGCGGGCACTGCGCCGACAAGCGCTCGAGCGGCACTGCAACACTGCAAGAATTGCGAAAACGACGCGATCTGCAGTCAATTGCAACTCGTCTCACCCGCCTTGTGTGGCGCCGGCTGGAAATCCGTCTGCCGGCTATGGCGAGCGGTGCGTGGGGGCTTCATGCCCACCGGCTTGGGATCAACCCGGATTCGAACCACGTACCGCCTGCCACCTCTGTGTGGCGGCTTCCGCTTGCTTCTTGACGGAGCCATCAACATGAGCACATCGAAGACCCCACACCTGCACCCGCAGCAGCTTCCCGGCCCGGCCAACACCGACGATCGCAGTGACCGCATTCCCGGCTTCATCGACACCCTGCAGCGCATCGGTAAGGGCGCAGCGGCGGACGGCAATCCCTCGCCCGAGCCCAACCTTCGACCGGGCCGCCGCATCGCCCTGGCCGATGCCGATTGCGCCCTGGCCGGCCTGCGCATCGTGGGCGAACTCATTCTGGCGTCCGAGCGCGTGCGGCAGAACGGCCCGGACAGCGGGTGCCTCGGCGGCCGGGTGATGGAAGGCCTGATGATGGCCAGTCTGGCCCTGACCGCGCAGGTGACCGCACGGATACGGCCGGTCGAGCAACTTCGAGCCTGCTCGACCGCTCTTCCGTAGAGCCGAGCCATGCTCGGCTGCTCCCCGCTCTTTTGTAGAGCCGAGCCATGCTCGGCTGCCTTTCGCGAAGAGGAATCAAGCAGCTTGGACACCGGCGGACGTTCCGGGCAGACTTGCCCAAGCCCCCCCCGCGCACGATGGATCTCATGGACGGACGCGCTCCCCTCGAACAGGACCCAACGGATCCACGGCCACCCCGTGCGCTCCGCAGGATTGGCAACGCGCTGGCATTGATCATCGGCGGCTGCGCCGCACTGATGGGCGTGTGCATGCTCGCCATCGCAGTCTTCGGGCAGATGGGCCTGGGCCGCATGGGCGCTGGCCTCACGGGTGGCGGCCTCCTGTTGGTGTCGGCCCCCCTGATCGCGCTGCCCTTTTCCCGTCCGCTGGCAAAAAAGCTTCTGTTGCTGGCAATGACCGCGCTGGCCGTGTTCGCTGGCATGCTGTGCTTCTGGCCGCAGGCAGGGGCAGCCCCCTCGCCTGCGGCGCGGGCGGCGGTCATCGCCTTTGCAGCGCTGCTGGTCTTCCGTGTGTATCTGGCCCGGCGCGCACGGGGCGGTAACACCCGCACGGGGTAAGTGCCGTCGAGCTGCCGCCGGAGGCGTTTCACATGCTGCCTGCGGTGAACCGACCACAGCGCGCGTTCACCCGCATGTCAGATTGGCGCCGGTGCCACGAGGCACGAGAGGACCGGATGCCATGGATGACCGCCCCCCCCCCCGCCCGCTGATGCGCGCGCGATTCCCCGTCGGACGCTTCCCACGCACGGCCACCCTGCTGCTGTGTGCAGGCCTGCTGGCCGCTGGCCATGCCGGTGCCCAGTCAACCGCGCACGCGGAGGACGTCAAGGCCATCGAACAGGTGCTGGAAACCTTCCGCACAGCCCTGGTCAACAAGGACAAGCCCACCTGCATGAGCCTGTTCTTCTCAGACAAACCCGAGGATATCGGCTGGCAGTTCGTCTCCGAGGACGTGCGCCTGCAGGACATCCGCAGGACCACGCCCGACGCGATCAAGGCGCGGCAGATTCCCTCGAACAATTTCATCTCGCTCATCGACAATGCGGTTGCTTCGTCCGCACCGAAGGAAGAGGTTTTCTCCAACCCCAGGATCGAAACCGATGGCGACGCCGCCTCGCTGACCTTCGATTACACGTTCCTGTCCGATGGCGTGAAGCAGAACTGGGGCAAGGAGATGTGGCAGCTGATCCGCACCGAACAGGGCTGGAAGATCTTTTCGGTGGTCTATTCGGTACGTGATGAGCGCAGCCCGGCCGCGGAGCGAGGTGCGGATGGCCTCTGCCAACCAAGGTTGGCATCTACTGGATCAGCGCGCGGCACGCTTTCCGCCGCTTTCCAGCTGCGTGGTCAACAGCCGCGTCAGGTTCCTGCGTGCGAAATACCCCTGCAGCTGCGCGGCCTTGATGGTCCGCGCCTTCACCCTCGGCGCGCCATCGTCGCCATACTCGATACGGTAGTAGCGCGACGCACCGCAGAGTTCGGCCTGGCTGGCCGTGACGATCACAACGGTGATCTCCAGGCTGGTGAAGGCGTTACCGGTCTTGATGTCCGGATTCTCGGTGCCGGCGCGGTCGATGAGGGTGCGGAACCTGCCCAGGTCGCGCTCGCCACCACTGCTGAGGGGGCCGACATTGGTCGCACGGCGGATGTCGTCGTCTTCGCTGGGTGTGGCCTTGCTCCAGTGCTCGGTGCGCTCGGGAATGACCGCGCGCACGACCGTGCCGTCCGGCTGGATCAGGTCGATCACCACGTCCAGCAGGTATACCGGCTCCAGGCCGAGGTTGGTCACGAAACAGTGCGCGTCCAGGTTGCGCCCGGCACCGGAGGTGATGAGGATCGAGGGCCGCTGCTGGCGGCGGTAGCTGCGCAGGAAGAAGTTGAGGTAGACCACCCAGATCAGGGCGGTCACGCAGGTCATTACCGCGGTCAGCAGCGGTGCAAAATGGAGCAGGTCCTGCAGCATCCTCGGTGGAACTCACGGGCGTGGGGTGGCCCATGGTCGCCGTTGCCGTGCTTGTGGGTTGTGAAGTGTTCGGCTTCGAAGGGTCGCGAACGCATCCACGCATGGCGTGGATCTACTGGCGTACCCCATGCCGCTGGACGCGACCGATCTGCGTGAGGTCCATGACCTGGATTCGAACGTGAGCGAACTGGCGTTCCACAAGCCTGTTGCCACCGCGTTTCACCTTCCCGCCCATTGCTGGAAGACGACGTATACGTCCAGCGCCCGGGCTTCGATCCAGCGCAGCCGGTGGCCGCCGGATTCAGTGCTGCAGATGTCCTACACCGTCTTCAGCTGCGGACCGGAGTTCGGCCGTGCCACCTTCGTGGCCATCAACAACTCCGGCGATCAAGTGCTGTTCTGGCGCACGTACCGCGATTGATGCGTGCGCCATTGTCCCCATCGCCCACCAACCCGCCGCGTTGCACGTGCGCCACGTCGCGCCGAGGCATGCTCGGCTCCCCTGGCCTGCAAAGCTTTTGCCGCGCAACGCTGTACCTATCATCGGACGGCCCCTTCCCTTCCCCGATTCCCGATTCCCGATGACGACCTTCGCCGAACTCAACGCCGCGCAGCTGGCCAACCACACCCTCAACATCTTCATCGCCCAGGGCCGCCATATCGAAGGCGCGCGGGTGATCCAAAATGACGATCCGGATCTGGACGCCGTGCTGCGTGGCAAAGGGTTCAGCGAAACCGCCTAGTACGCGCAGTGGCTGCAGTCATCCACCGATGACCTCGACGCACTGGACAAGGCCATCCAGGAGCAGCGCCAGAAGGGTTGATCCGGCGCGTTTCCACGCATGTCGCCGGGCATGGCCCGGCGCTACCTCATTGGGCCAGGGCGAAATCCAACCCCGCGCACACCGCCGCCACCTGGGCGTCGTTGCATTCCTGCGGATTGGTGCGCGGGCTGTCCGGGTAGACCTCGGTGGTGGTGGCATAGCGTGCGTCGGTAAAACCGGCGCAGGCACCGATCGACCGCGATTCGCCCCAAACCACGCCCGGCGACTGCAGTGGCAGACCGACCAGATTGCCCTCGGTGTCGGCCGGGGCGATATGGGTGATCGGCGCCACGGCAGCAATCAACGCCTTCTGGAATGCATGCTGTGGGTCTTCGCTGTTCCCGATCACGTAGAAGCCATCGGGAATGGTGTCGCGCTCGAACGGCTTGCCATCGCGGGCACAGCGCGCCGGGTCGAACTCATTCAGGTCGCTGTCAGTGGTCTCGTGCAGGTCCAGGTGGACGCGGATGTCAGCCTTGCACTCGGCCACCCAGCGCATCAGCGCGGCGGCTTCCTCGATCAGGCCGCCGTCACGGAAGCTGCGGTTGGGATCGATGGCGTCCGGGTTCCAGCGCTGGATGCGCTCGTAGCCCCACGGGCTGACGCACGGTGCCACGATCAGGTTCATCCGGCCCAGATAGCGCTCGGCCTGCTGTTCCAGGAACTGCAGCGCGCCATGCACGCCGCTGGTTTCATAGCCGTGCACGCCGCCGGTCACCAGGGCCGTCGGCAGCGCCGGGTTCCAGTCATGGTTGACCACCGCAAACAGCGGGTAATGGTCCGGTGCATAGTCCAGCTGGCCGTACTGGATCACATCGAACGCGTCGTCCAGCCGTTCCAGGGCGGCCACCACGTCGTCGTGGTAGCTGCGCTGGCGTTGCTGGGCCGCCCGCCACTGCGCGCGTTCAGCATCGCCCCAGGGCTGGCCGGGGGTGCCGATGGGATAGAACGGCGCGAGGGTCATGCGGAAGCTCCAGAAGGTCCAGTTGCGTTGATGCAGCCGACCATTCTAAGCCGTCTGCCGGGGCGGGCCGACACCCTGCCGGATGGCACCCCCCTGCGGCGGCGCCCGCCCCCTTCATCCAGGGGCGGTCATCTGGCTGTAAAATCAACGGTTTTTGGCCCCTGGCTACTTGATGGCGAACGCCGCGCAGCCGGTCCTGGGTGGACCGGAGTTCCTCCGCCTGCTTGCCCGTCTCAGTGACGGCGCGATGCCGGCCAGCAGTCCCGCCCTGACCGATCGCCTCGGCCAGTGGGTGGACTGGAGCCGTGCCGTGGCCCTGTCCGGGGCGCTGGACGGCCGCCTGCCGGAGCCGGGCGAGCCCACCGACGCACTGGACGACCTGCTGGCCGACTGTGCGCAGGCCGAGGCCAGCCTGCTGGCCTCGATCCGCGAGGATGCCGAGGCCGAGCGCCTGCTGGACCTGGCCGAAGCCGCTGCACAACCCAACTTCGCTTCGCTGCGCCAGCGCTACCGCGTGCTGCAGCAGGCCATCCAGACCGCCACCGGGCGCCTGCGCGGGCGCCTGCGCGACCAGCTGGTGCAGGCCTCGCCCGAGCTGGCGCGGCTGGCCGAGGTCGATGCGGTGATGGAACAGACCCTGACCCCGCGCGAGCACAGCCTGCTGGCCACGGCGCCGACGGTGCTGGCCGCCCGTTTCGAACGCGTGCACGGCCAGGCCGGCTGGCGCGCGTCCTTCCGCAATGACATGCGCAGCCTGCTGCTGGCCGAGCTTGAACTGCGCTTCCACCCGATCCACGGGCTGCTTGCAGCCCTGCGCTCCCACTGACCGGAACACCATGTCCAGAACTGCTTTCCATGTCGTTGTATTCCTTGTCGGCCTGCTGGCCGTGTGCTGGATCGGCATCGGCTACGTGGCGGTGCATCCGCTGGGTGCGGCGGTGGCGGCCATCATCGCGGCCTGCTACCTGGCCGGCGGCGTGGAGCTGTACCGCTACCGCCAGGCCAGCAACGGGCTGCGCGCCGCACTGGGCGACCTGGGCGCTGCCCACGAGGGCTTGGCGCCGTGGCTGCAGCGCGTGCCGATGGCGCTGCGCAATGCCGTGCGCCTGCGCGTGGAAGGCGAGCGCATCGCGCTGCCCGGCCCGGTGCTGACCCCTTATCTGGTCGGCCTGCTGGTGCTGCTGGGCATGCTCGGCACTCTTCTGGGCATGATGGACACGCTGCGCGGCACCGGCCTTGCCCTGCAGAGCGCGACCGACATGGCCGCGATCCGCGGCTCACTGGCCTCGCCGGTGCAGGGCCTGGCCGTGGCCTTCGGCACCTCCATCGCCGGTGTCGCCAGCTCGGCGATGCTCGGCCTGCTGTCGGCGCTGCTGCGCCGTGACCGCCTGCAGGTGGTGCAGCAGCTGGACCGCGCCATCGCCGGTGAACTGCATCCGTACTCGCAGGCCTGGCAGCGCGCCGAGTCGCTGCGCCTGCTGCAGGCGCAGTCGGCCGCCCTGCCCGCCCTGGTGGACCGCCTGCAGGCGATGACATCGGCCTTTGAACAGCACAGCACGGTCGCCAACGAGCGCCTGCTCAGCGGCCAGTCTGAATTCCTCACCCAGAGCCAGGCATTGCAGGAACGGCTGGCGGTATCGCTGCAGCAATCGCTGCGCGAAGGCGCCGAAGCCAGCGCGGCCGCCATCGGCGGTGCACTGCAGCCGATGGCCGAAACCACGCTGGCCGGCCTGGCCAACCATGGCCAGGCCCTGCATGCGCGGGTCGAACAGGCCGTGCAGCAGCAGCTCGCAGGCCTCAGCGAAGGCTTCGAGCGCAGCCGTCAGGCGACTGAAGCCAGCTGGGCCAGCGTCATCGCCGCGCAGACCCAAGCCCAGCACGCCCTGGTGGCCGATCTGCGCCAGCACCTGCAGGCCTTCAGTGACGGCCAAGGGGTACAGGCCGATGCGCTGATCGCCCGCATCGGTGATCGCCTGCAGGCCGACGCCATGGGCAATGCCGAGGCATGGCGCGCCGCCGTCGAACAGCAGCGGACGGTGAACGCCGCACTGCTGGAAAGCCAGCAGCAGGCGCTGCTGGCCGCGGGCGCACAGCGGGATACGCAGGTACAGGCGCTGCTGCAGGCACTGGACCAGCGCCACACCGCCAGCCAGGCGCTGCTGCACGATCACGAGATCCAGCGTTCGCAGGACTGGCAGGCTGCGCAGGCCGCCGCCGCCAGCGCGCATGCGGAACTGCAGGCTGGCCTGGATGCCCGCGAACAGCAGCGGCAGGCGCGCTGGGATGCGGTGGCCGCCGAACTGCAGCAGGCACATGCCAAGCTGCAGACTCAGCTGCAGGCCGGTGACGCGCAGCGTCTGCAGCAGTGGAGCACGGCACTCGACACCATCACGCAGGGCCTGGCCGAGCGCCAGCAGCAGGTCTGCGAGACCTTGGCCCGCACCGCGCAGGAGATCGGCGAGAACGGTCGGGCACAGGCCAGCGCCACCCTCGCCGAAATCTCCACCCTGCTGCAGACCGCAGCGGATGCCCCCAAGGCGGCAGCGGGGGTCATCAACGAACTGCGCAGCACCCTGTCCGAAAGCCTGGTGCGCGACAACGCGGTGCTGGAGGAACGCGGCCACCTGCTGGCCACCGTGCAGACCCTGCTGGAAGCGATCAACCACGCCTCGCACGAGCAGCGCACCGCCGTGGACGCGTTGGTGGGCGGCTCGGCAGAACTGCTGGAACGCGTCGGCAGCCGCTTCACCGACCACATCGCCGCCGAAACCAGCAAGCTTGATGGCATCGCCGAGCACCTCAGCGGCAGCGCAGCGGAGGTCGGCCAGCTGGCCGGTACCTTCGGCGCCGCGGTCGAACGGTTCGGCGCGGCATCGACCGAGCTGTCCGGACGCCTGGAACAGATCGGCGGCGCGCTGGATGCTTCGCTGGCCCGCAGCGATGAGCAGCTGGCTTACTACGTGGCACAGGCGCGCGAGGTGGTCGACCTCAGCCTGCTGTCGCAGAAGCAGGTGATGGAAGAGCTGCAGCAGTTGGCCGCGCGCCGTGGCAAGGCCGGCAGCGCATGAGCGACGAACTGGAGGTCGATGGCGGTTCACACGCCCCGATCTGGGCCGCATTCGGCGATCTGATGTCGGTGCTGCTGGGCGCCTTCGTGCTGATCCTGGTGGGCGTGGTGGCGGTGCAGCTGGAACTGTCGCAGCGGCTGGACCAGGAAGTGAAGCAGCGCCAAGCCGAAGCCAAGCGCCTGCAGACGCTGGAACAGGCGTTGGCTGGGCCCTTGTCCGCGGGCCGGGTCACCCTGGTCGATGGTCGCATCGGCATCAGCGGCAGCGTTCTGTTTGCACTGAACTCGGATCAACTGCAGCCGGAGGGCCAGGAACTGCTGCGCAGCCTGGCCGCGCCACTGGCGGCCTACCTGGGCACACGCGAAGAGATCCTGATGGTCAGCGGCTTCACCGATGACGCGCCGATCCGTGATGGCAACCGTCGCTTCGCCGACAACTGGGAACTGTCCGCGCAACGTTCGCTGACCGTGACCCGCACCTTGATTGCCGACGGCGTGCCCGCCGATGCGGTGTTTGCCGCCGCGTTCGGCAGCGAACAACCGGTCAGTTCCAATGCCGATGAAGCCGGCCGGGCGCGCAACCGCCGCGTGGAGATCGCGCCGATTCCCAAGCCGAAGGCCGGTGATGGCAAGTAAGCCTCGCGCACCGCTGGATACGCTTCAGGCATTGGTGCGCGACCTCGATGCCGGTTCGCGCAGCCTGCAGCATTACCCGCAGGTACCGATGCTGGGTCAGGTCCGCCTCGAGTGGAGCGAACTGCGCAGCGAACTGCAGGTGCGCCGCACGCTGCGCGCCGAGGCCCCGGCCGACGGCGGCCCGTTGAATTCAGCGGTGCTGGTCCAGCGCATGCTGGACACGATGCAGGCCGCCAGCCCCGGTTACCTGCGGCACTTCATCGACTACATCGACACGCTGTCCTGGCTGCAGGCCCTGCAGGACCAGGCAGCCAGCGCCGCGGACACCGCAAAGCCCAAGCGCACGCGCAAGCCCCGCAGCGCCGGTTGATCCTGCGGTAGTGCCGGCCGCTGGCCGGCATGCGGAAGTCACGCAGCATTCCGATAGCCCCGACGTTCGGCGATGCTTCCGGCCAGCGGCCGGCACTACCACCAGACCGACGCCGCTGGCCGGCATCACGACCAGAGCGACCAGGCATAGGGGTACTCACCCACCTGCGTAGCAAGGCCGGCACGGATGGGATTACCCACGATGTACACAGCCTGCCGGACCAGTGATTCCTCTGCCCTGACCGCATGGTCGAAGTAGCCTGGCTGCCACACTGTCTTCTGACAACCACGCATCCGATTCAATGCCAGCGAACTCGACGACTTCAAACGCCGCGCGATGCCTGCAAGATCCGAGGCTCGCAACTCGAACATCCAGTGCACATGATCCGGCATCACGACCCATTCGAATGATTGAGCGAGCCCGCGATCTTCGATGTAGCGTAACTGGTCTGTGACACAGGCTACCGTGGCGTCGCTGTCAAAGAGACGGTCGCGTTGATGGGTGGTCGTGGTCAGGACGTAGACCTGCCCAATGATGGATCGTCGGCCCAGGCGGAGGCGATGGCTGCTCATGGCCCATGGTGAGGTGGGCCGTGGGAGGGTGAATGTCGGGACTTGCCGTGACGGGGGTTCGGAATTATCTGGAATGGGTCATGGTTGCCGGCCAGCGGCCGGCACTACCGCGCTCGCTCAACCGCGCAGGGTGGCGCCGCCGTCCACGTACAGGTCGCTCATCGCGATGTGGCCGGCCTGCTCGGAGAGCAGGAACATCACCGAGTGGGCGATGTCTTCCGGCGTCGCCAGCTTGCGCAGCGGAATGCCGGCTTTGTAGGTGCCCAGATTGCCGGCGATCACGCGCTCGGCCCCCTGTGCGTCTTCCCACATGCCGGTCTGCATCGGGGTCAGCGTCGAGCCTGGGGCGACGATGTTGCAGCGGATGCCCAGCGGCGCCAGCTCCAGTCCGAGGCAGCGGGTGAACATGGTCGCGGCGGCCTTGGACGCCGCATAGGCCGCCATGCCGTGCCGCGGCACACCGGCAGCATTGGAACTGACAGTGACGATCACGCCCTGCCGTCGCGGCGACATCACCCGCGCCAGCGCGCGACCGACATGGAACACGCCATCGGCATTGACCGCGAACACACGCCGCCAGTCCTCGTCACTGGTCCCGGCCACCTCGCCTACGTGCAGCACGCCAGCCACGCTGGCCGCCAACGCCACCGGGCCCACCTCTGCTTCCACCCGGTCCACCAGCGTATCGACCGCCGCGCTGTCGGTCACGTCCAGCGGGTACGAAAGCACGCGCGCATCGTCCCCCACCGGACGCTCGCGGTCCGTGGCCACCACCGTGCAACCGGCGTCAGCCAGCAGCCGGACCAGTGCGGCGCCAATACCACCGGCGGCACCGGTCACCAACGCCACCCGCCCTTCAAAGCCGGTCAACTGCATGCTGCCATCTCCTGTTGTTCATCCCATTGCTGCAGGCGCGTCGACAACCACGGGCCCAGCTGGGCGACCGCATCGCGGCCGGTCAGTTCGGCATGCAGGAACGGCAGCTCCAGCGCCTGCACCTTGCGCGCGTGAGTCATCCACAACGCGGATTTCAGCTGCGGCCGCGCCTGGTGATCGCGCCCCGCCCGTACATGCACCAACGTGCCATCGAACGGCCGGTGATGATGCTCGCGGATCAGGCGATTGGTCCCGGTGACGGCACGCACCACCCCTTCCAGCACGTCATCAGGCAGGCTGCCCAGTGCGCTGCCACCGCGGCGCAGGAACGCAAGGATGCGCTCACGGCTGTCCAGTTCCGGGTGCGCGTCGGGATCATGGCCGGCAATCGCCAACAGCGCGCGCAGCGCGGCAATGGCATCCGGCTCCGGCTCGGCCCGCCAGCATTCGCTGGGATAGGCATCGAGCAGCACCAGTTCACCCACTTCGCGGCCGATCTCGTGCAGGCGCACCGCCATGGCCTGGGCCAGGATGCCGCCCACCGACCAGCCCAGCAGATGCACCGGCCCCTGCGGCTGCAGCGTCACGATACGGCGCACGTAGTCGTTGGCCATCACCTCGATGCTCGACGGCATGGCCTGCTGCGGATCCAGCGCGGGCGACTGCAGACCGTAAACCGTCCGCGCTGGCCGCAGCGCGCGTGCCAGCGTGCGGTAGTTCCAGGCAATGCCACCGGCCGGGTGCATCACGAACAGCGGAGGCACCTCACGTTCCGACGTCGCCAAAGCGATCACCGCTCCCAGTGCGTGGTCGGCCAGCGCCGGGGGTTCGGCAATGCGCGCGGCCAATGCGGCCACGGTCGGCTGCGCGAACAGCGCGCCCAGGCCCAGGTCGCAGCGCCAGCGCTGCTCTATGGCCAGCAGCAGGTGCACGGCCGACAGCGAATCCCCGCCCAGGCTGAAGAAGTCCGCGTCCACGGCAACCGGCATCTCGCGCCCCAGCGCGCGTGCGAACAGCGACGCCAGCTCCTGCTCCATCGGCGTGCGCGGGGCCAAGCCGGCAACCTCCTGCTGCGGCGGCTTCGGCAGTGCCGTGCGGTCCAGCTTGCCGTTGGCCGTCACGGGCCACTGCTGCACGCCGACAAACGCCGCAGGCAGCATGTAGTCGGGCACGCGCGAGGCCAGATGGCTGCGCAGCGCGGCGGCATCGGCCAGCGCGGCGGGCACGTAGGCCACCAGGCGTGCCTCACCCGGCGCATCGTGGCGCAGCAGCACTTCCACCCGGTCCATCCCGGGCAGTTCGCGCAGCGCCGCCTCGATCTCGCCCAGCTCGATGCGCAGGCCGCGCAGCTTCACCTGGTGATCGCTGCGGCCCAGGTAGTCGACCGCACCGTCGGCGCGCCAGCGTGCGACGTCGCCGGTACGATAGATGCGCTGCCCTGGCAGGAAGGGATCGGCGAGGAAACGCTCCGCCGTCAGGTCATCGCGGCCCAGGTAGCCTCGCGCCAGCTGTGCCCCACCCAGGTACAGATCACCGGCCACGCCAACCGGCAGCGGCTGCAGCCGCGCATCCAGCACGTACAAGCGGGTATTCCACACCGGGAATCCGATCGGTACCGGCCGCGAGCGGTCCTCGGCCGATGCGGGCCAGTAGCTCACATCCACCGCTGCTTCGGTCGGCCCGTACAGGTTGTGCAGTTCCGCGCGCACACGGCCGTGGAAGCGGTCGCGCAGCGCGGCATCCAGCGCCTCGCCACTGGTGAACACCCGTCGCAGCTGCAGCCCATCCGACGCGGGCGCTGCCAGGAAGGCATCAAGCATGGACGGCACGAAATGCGCCGTGGTGATCTCATGGCTGCGGATCAGCCGCGCCAGTTCAGCGGGATCACGATGCGCGTCCGGGCCGGCCAGCACCAGGGTGGCACCACACAGCAGGGGCAGGAAAAGCTCCCAGACCGACACGTCGAACGTGGCCGGGGTCTTCTGCAGCACCCGGTCATCGGCAGCGAAACCGTAGTGCGCCCGCATCCACAGCAGGCGGTTGACGATGGCACGGTGTTCGATGACCACGCCCTTGGGCTCGCCGGTCGACCCCGAGGTATAGATCACATAGGCCGCATCGTCTGGCGAAGGAAGGGCCCACGGCGCGGCGAAACTCACCGCGGTCCACTGCGCGGGCGACAGCAGCGGCACCTCGCCCAGCCGCGCCTGCACATCGGCTGCAGCCAGTACGCAGGCTGGTTGGGCCGAGCCGAGGATGCGTGCCAGCCGCTCATCCGGATGGGCAAGGTCCAGCGGCAGATAGGCGGCACCGGCACGCAGCACGGCCACCAGCGCGATCACCAGTTCCAGTGAACGCGGCAGCGCCACGGCAACCACGCTGCCCGCACCGATGCCCATCGCGCGCAGCTGTGCGGCCAGCGCGAAGCTACGCGACTCCAGCGTTGCGTGGTCCAGCGACGCGTCCGCAAAGACCAGCGCGGTCGCCTGTGGATCCCGGTCCATGCCCTGCTGCAGCAGTTCCACCAGCGTGGTGTCGGGCAAGGCATGCGCGGTGGCATTGAAGCCATGCACCGTGCGCTGCGCTTCTTCCGGCGTGGCCAGCGGCACTTCCCCGATGTCATCCGCCTGCAGCGCGGCCGCCACGAAATGCAGCAGCCGCGCGGCATGCGCCTGCACGTCCGCCGGGCTGTACAGCGCAGGATTGGCTTCGATTTCCAGATCCAGCAGCGTCTGGCCATCGCCACGAAAGCACAGGGTGAGGTCATCCACCGGGCCGGTGCACAGCACGTCCAGCGTGGCCTGCACGCCGGCAAGCACCATCGGCCTGTAGAACGGCTGCACGTTCACCAGCGGGCCGTGCAGACGCTGCTGCACACCGACCAGGCCCAGATCGCGACGCAGCTGCTCGCCACGGTAACGGCCGTGCTTGCGGGCCTGCCTCAACTGCCGCCCGATGCCGCGCGTGAAGTCCTCGACCCTGCCCTCGCCTGCTGCCACACGAAGTGGCAGTACGTTCATCACCATGGCCGGCACGCGCGCCGAGGCATTGCCCAGCCGACCCATGTAGGGCACGCCGATCACCACTTCATCGGCCGCGCTCATCCGCCGCAGGTACTCGGCTGACAGCGCAGCCAGTACATCCGGCCACGGCTGCAGCCACCGTACGCAGGTCTGCAGCAGCAACTCACGCAGGCCCGCACCGAGCGGCTGCACCCAGCGCAATGCATCGTTGCTGGCCGCAGCCGTGCCCGCCAGCCCCGCACCGGCAGGCGCGCCCTGCAGCTGGTCGCGCCACCACTGGCCGGCCTGTCCGCGCCGCGGGTCGGTGCGGTAATCGGCGTCGTCGGCCAGTACAGCGGCCAACGGCGGCAGCGGCTCGCCACTGCGACCGGCATACAGTGCGCACACCCGATCACTGAACAGCGCCATGCCATAGCCATCGGCCGCCAGGTGATGCACACGCAGGTACCAGACCCACCGTTGCCCGCCCAGGTCGAACAGCGCCTGTTGACTGATGCGGTCGCGGGTGGGGTCCACAGGCGCCAGGCGATCGGCCTCCATCGCGGCGCGCGCGGCGGTGGCCGGCTCCGGTTCGGCGGACACATCGCGCAGCACCAGCTGCGGCACGTGGGCCGGATCATGCCATTGCAGCGGCTGGCCATCGTCGCCCACGGCAAACCGCAGCGCGAACGCCTGCGCTTCAGCCGCGGCCTGGTTGGCGGCAGCCACGAACGCGTCCACGTCCAGCGCCCCTTCGATCCATACCGCATGGGCCGTATTGAACGCGGGATTGTCCGGGGCCAGGCACTGGGCGAACCACAGGCCCGACTGCGCCTCGGTCAGCGCCACTGGCGTGGCCAGCCCTGCGGCGTTCATGCCTGCTGCGCCGCCTGCAGCTTCTGCACCACGCCCCACCATTGGCGCAGCGTGCTGTGTTCCGCCAGCTGCGGGAATTCCAGCGGCAGGCCGGTGTTGCTCCAGGCCAGTACCAGGCCGAGCATGCGCATCGAATCCAGATCCAGGTCGATCAGGTTGTCGTCGTCGCCGATGTCGGCCGGCTCGCAGTCGAGCATGCGTGCCACGTCGGCGCGCATGCGTTCAAGATCCAGCTCATCGTGGGTTGCGGCCATCACAGCACCTCCAGCAGCGGGTCGGTGGTCATCGGCACGCCACTGGTGCGTGCGATCCACTGCAGGGCCTGGTCGTGGTCGGCGCGCGAGAAATCGGCCACCGCATCGGCGGCGATGAACGCTTCGATATCACGCTGGAAGGCCTCCACCACGGTGGCGGCGCAGCCGATGTGGGCGTAAACCCCGGTCACCAGCAGCTGGTCACGGCCACGCACCCGCATCAGGGTTTCCAGGTTGCTGCGCTGGAAGGCGCTGTAGCGATGCTTGACCAGCACGTGCTCGCCGGCCTGCGGCGCCAGCGCCTCGATGATCGCTTCGTGTTCCTCGCCCCGGCGCATGCCCGGGC
>NZ_JBNNHG010000049.1:0-24404 GCF_050268705.1 Stenotrophomonas sp. NPDC077659
CTGGTTGCGGGTGATCAGGCTGCGCTTGACCAGGTCCTGCAGGTGCTGGTCCAGGATGTCCGGCACATCGTCCAGTACCTTGTAATGGCCTGCAATGGCGACCAGTTCCGCATGGAAATCGCGGCAGAAAATGCGTGCCGCGGTGTTGCCCTGGGCCCCTGCCAGCGCGCGGCCGCGCAGGGTCCCGTAGATATGGATGCTGCCGTCGGCGATGACCTCGGCACCTGCGCCGACGGTGGCCATCACGGTCAGGTCGCAGTTTTCCGCATACAGCTGCTGGCCCGAACGCACGTTGCCCAGCTGCATGCGGCCCGGCTGCGGTGCGGCGGCGTCGGCCGCCTTGCCGACCGGCGTGGCCGGTGCCGGCTCGGCCTTGGCCGCACGGCGCGGCGCGGGGGCCGGCGGCGGCGGGGCCGGTTCGGCCTCGGCGCGCTCGTACTGTGCGCGGAACTTGGCCAGCAACGGCAGGCCCAGCTGCTGCGAAAGCAGGTCGACCGCCGAGGTGCCGTAGGCCAGCGCCACCGGCAGCACGCCGGCGCTGCGCAGGCCGTCCACCAGTGCCTGCGCGGTGGACGCGTCGGGCACCTGGCTCAGGCCGCCGAAATCGAGGATGACGGCCGCGCGGCCGAACAGCTTCGGCGCCCGGTTCACGCGTTCCTGCATTTCCTGCACGAGGCGTTGGACATCAAGGGTACGGATGCGCAGGTTGGCAATGCCCACCTGGCCGATCTTCAGTTCACCGGCCTGTTCGTAATCGAAATTCACCGCCACGCTCAGGTCCCCGTCGGCCGCTGTGCATCTACCGGCAGCTGCCGGTCACGCGCCCATGCCACGTCCGGCAGCTTGCCGCCGTAGGTGTCCTTCACCCACGGATAGCTGCACAGTTCCTTGGCCAGCATGCTGGCCCGCACGTCCACGTGCGGCATGGTGTTCTGGCCCAGCTCGCGGAAGCCGAAGCTGCCGTGGAAGAGCAGCGCAGCGTCGGCGCCGTGGTCCAGGAACACCTCGCAGGTCATCTGCGGGTAGCGCAGCTCGGCAAAGCTCTGCGCATCGGCATAGAACGCACGGCCGACGCCACCGCCGCGGCGGCGGCTGGCGACCACGATGCGGTCGATGTAGAAGAAAGGGGTGTCCAGCTGCTGCTTGAACCAGGCGAAGTTGCTGCTGTCGTGCTGGCTGTCGCTGCCGAAGCCGATCAGGAAGCCGGCCAGGTTGCCGTCGCGCTCGGCGACGCGGAAATACTCAGCGGTTTCGTAGAACAGGCGCAGGCGCGCGGCATCCAGCGGAAGGATGGCCAGGCCAGCATTGTTGTTCAACGCCAGGACGGAATCGAGCTCGTGCTCGCGCACGTCGCGGATGACAATCGACATTGTGACTCCGTGGGGTAACGCGGTTGGTCCATCAACGGACCCTGCGCACGATTATTGCATGCCTAGAGCGGGCTGCGGCATGAACAGGGGGCAGGCAGGCATGACTTCCGTGGGAGTGCAGCAGGCCGTGTTCGACCGTAGAGTGCTGGCATGTTGGGAGTCCTCAGCCATACACGTGTCCTGCGCCTGGCCGGCCTGTTTACCTGGGTCATGGTCGGCCTGCCCCTGGCCTATTCGCAGATCGAGAACCTGCATGCCCGTGCCGACATGGGCGGCTGGGCGGTGCTGCTGTTCCTGTCCTACCTGTCCTTCGGCGCCGCCTACTACTGGTTGACCCGCTCGCTGCGCAGCGACAGCCATACCACATGGCTGGACCGTGGCCTGCTGCTGCTGCTCACGGCATCCGCGCTGGGGGTCAGCTTCCTCAGCGGCTCGGGCCTTGGCAGCATCCTGATGATGGTCGCCGCCGGCGTCATTCCGTGGATGCTCTCGGTACGGCTGGGCGTGCTGTGGCTGCTGGTCAGCCAGCTGGCGGTCGCGCCGGTCTATTACGTGCTGCTGCGCTTCCCGCTGTTCGAGGCGGTCATGCAATCGCTGTTGTACGGCGGATTTTCCATGTTCATCTTCGTGACCAGTCTGGTGGCGCGGCAGCAGACCGAAGCCCGCGACGAGCAGCGGCGGCTGAACGCCGAACTGCGTGCGACCCGCGCCCTGCTGGCCGAGAGCGCGCGGGTCAACGAGCGCACCCGCATCTCGCGCGAACTGCACGATGTGCTGGGGCACCAGCTGACCGCGCTGACCCTGAACCTGGAAGTAGCCGGGCACCTGGCCAGCGGCCAGGCCCTGGAACACGTCAAGCGCTCGCACACCCTGGCCAAGCTGCTGCTGGGCAACGTGCGCGAGGTCGTCAGCCAGCTGCGCGAGACCGGCGCCATCGACCTGGCCGCGGCGCTGCGTCCCCTCACCGAGAACGTACCTTCCCTGGACATCGTGCTGGACGTGGAGGAGCGGCTGAACGTGGAAGACCCGCAGCGCGCTCACGTTCTGCTGCGCTGCACCCAGGAGATCATCACCAACGCCGTGCGCCACGCACAGGCCCGCCACTTGTGGATCCGGGTGTACCGCGAGGCGCCCGGGCAGGTGGTGGTGGAGGCCAGCGACGACGGCGTCGGTGCGGAAATGGTCAACGTGGGCAATGGCTTGCGCGGCATGCGCGAACGCCTGCAACAATGTGGCGGCCAGCTGCAGGTGGACACCCACCCCGGCGATGGCTTCCGCCTGCGGGCCACGGTACCGGCGACGGTGCTGGCGGCCCTCACCGAGGTTCCTGAAGGAGTGCGTTGATGATTCGCGTCTGCCTGGTCGATGACCAAACCCTGGTGCGGCAGGGAA
This sequence comes from Stenotrophomonas sp. NPDC077659, assembly GCF_050268705.1. Classification (NCBI taxonomy): domain Bacteria; kingdom Pseudomonadati; phylum Pseudomonadota; class Gammaproteobacteria; order Lysobacterales; family Lysobacteraceae; genus Stenotrophomonas; species Stenotrophomonas sp. NPDC077659. The sequence continues at coordinate 2,763 of NZ_JBNNHG010000049.1, forward strand.
TCCGCTCCCTGCTGGCGCTCGACGACGGCATCGAGGTGGTGGCCGAGGCCGCCGATGGCCGACAGGCGGTGGAACTGGTGCCGCAGGTGCGTCCGGACGTGGTCCTGATGGACATGCGCATGCCGGTGATGTCCGGGCTGGAGGCGCTGCAGATGCTCTCGCGCCAGGAGCAGCTGCCGCCGACCATCATCCTGACTACCTTCGACGACGATCAGTTGGTGCTGGCCGGGCTGAAGGCCGGTGCCAAGGGCTATCTGCTCAAGGACGTCACCCTGGAGCAGCTGGTGGGCGCCATCCGTACCGTGGCCGACGGTGGCTCGCTGGTGCAGCCGGCAGTGACCCAGCGCCTGCTGTCGGGCCTGGAGCACATGCGCAATGATTTCGTCAGCCTGGACCGGCCGGACCCGCTGACCGACCGCGAGACCGAGATCCTGCGGCTGATGGCCAGCGGTTTCTCCAACAAGGAGATCGCCAATTCGCTGGGGGTTGCCGAGGGGACCATCAAGAACCACGTGTCCAACATCCTTTCCAAGCTGGGGGTGCGCGACCGTACCCGCGCCGTGCTGAAGGCGTTCGAACTCCAGCTGGTCTGAGAAAAGTCCTTTTGCGACAATGGTTTGGGTAAAAGTCCCGGTGCCGGGGCGGGACGCCCCTCTACATCCAGGGGGGCTGGATGCGTTACCCTTGAAAATCTTTGTCCATACAAATACGCAGCCGGCACGGAAACCGGTGCGCCAATCCGATAAACAATGCCTGCGAAGCCTGCTAGGATTGGCGCTTCGCTTCAATCAACCCGGCCGTGGGATCGGCCCCGGAGACTCTCTGAATGACCCGTATTATCGAGTTCCTGATCGCCTTGGGGATCGTGGCTGGCCTGTTCGTCATTATTGGCGTCTGTCTGCCGGGCGAGCGTCACATCACCGAAAGCATCGAGACCAACCGCAAGATGACGATCGTGTACGACACGGTCAACAGCCTGCGCCGCTTCAAGGACTGGAACCCGCTGGTACTGCGCGATCCCGCCGTTGACCTGAAGCTGTCCGGCCCGGCCTCCGGCGTCGGTGCCACCCTCGACTTCTCCTCCAAGGACCTGGGCAACGGTTCCTGGAAGATCACCGAGTCGGAAGAAAACAAGCGTGTGGTGATCGCCATCGAAGACCCGACCAAGGGTCACGACAAGGTCAGCACCTTCACCCTGGAGCCGACCGGCAAGGGTGGCCGTAACGTCAAGATCACCCAGGATTACTCGGTGAAGTACGGCTTCGACCTGTTCGGCCGCTACGCCGGCCTGTATGTCAGCCGCCAGATCGGCGACGACATCAAGATGGGCCTGTCGCGCATGGCGAACATGCTGGCCACCGTGCCGAACGTCGACTACCGCACCGCCGAAGCCCCGCTGACCGATCTGGCCATCGTGGAGGTCCCGGCGGAAGACCTGCTGCTGGTCAACGCCGGTAACGTCGACCGCGGCCAGGACACCATCACCAAGTCCATCAAGGACAACCAGGAGTGGATCAAGCGCGTGATGGAGGCCAATGGCCTCGAAGCCGCTGGCCCGTTCCGCATCATCACCACCGATTTCGGTGCTGAGAAGTACGCCTTCGACATCGCCCAGCCGGTGAAGAAGAAGGGTGCCGAAGGCGCTGGCGCTGAGGAACTGAGCGTAAAGATCGACGGTGGTGCACCGGTCAAGTACGTCCGCGTTGCCCCGCACCGCTCGGCTCACGCGGCCTACACCGGCCACATGGCTGGCCTGGACATCGCCCGCAACGCACTGCGCGCCTGGGCTGTGACCAACGGTTCGGAAGTGGTTGATCGTCCGTACGAATCCTGGAATGGCGGTCTGGACAAGTCGTTCACCCAGGACGGTACCTACGACATCTACTGGGCCGTCAAGTAAGCCCCGGCTGACCCATGTAGTGCTGGACACGAAACGCGCCGCTTCCTGCGGCGCGTTTTTTTTTGATCTACGCCCTGCGGGGCGCTGCGCAAGGAGCAGTCATGTTCAATCCGGAACGACGCGCGCGTAAGCCGTCACTGCTGGCCTGCCTGGGGGCGTTGTTGGCGGCGGCCTCCATTGGCCTGTCCGCCTATGCTGCGCACGGCGTGGCCGAGCCGCTGGCCCAGCAGCACCTCAACATGGCGGCGCTGTATGCCTTCGCCCATGGTGCGGTGCTGCTTGCGCTGGGCCCGCGCGCACAGGGCGCCATTGCCCATCTGGGGATGTACGTGCTGCTGCTGGGCGTGCTGCTGTTCTCCGGCAGTCTGGCCGGTGCTGCGTTGTGGCAGTGGCCAACCCGCCTGGCACCGGTCGGTGGCACCACGCTGATGGCAGGATGGGTGCTGCTGGCGATCAATGCGCTGAGGCGCTGAACGCCGTTGGGGCCAGGGCCGCCGGGCATGGCCCGGCGCTACCGGGTCAGCGTGAGCTGTGTAGAGCCGAGCCCACGCTCGGCTGCTTTTGATCGGCGCAGCGAAGGAGCCGAGCGTGGGCTCGGCTCTACAACCCGTCCGTCCCGCGCCAGATCAGCGTGAGCCGTTCCAGCACCAGTGCCACGGCTCGTAGACGATGCCGTGCGGGTTGTCGCGTGGGTAGCTGAGGTTGAAGCCGTGTGCGCCCGCGTGCGCCTGCAGCCAGGCAAACGCCTCGGTCGCTTCGAAGGTCTCCTCGGCCGGGGCATCGCCTGGCGTGCCGATGTCCAGTGCGTGGCCGCTGTGGTGTTCGCTGAAACCCGGTGCTGCATTGACCTTGAGAATCTCGGTCACGCTCAGTCCCCGCGCGCGCTTCCGTTCGAAGATGCCCAGCTGGTAGGCATGGCTGCGGAAGCCGGAGATCGCATCCAGTGCCACGCCATCACGCGCGGCGTGCAGGCGCATGCGCCGCCAGCCCCGCGCAGCGCCGCGGCGCAGCCACAGGGGACGGCCGAAGCGGTCGCGGCCGGCAGAATGCAGCACGCAGGGTTCGGCTTCCAGCGCCAGGCCGCTGCCCTGCGCGTACTGCTGCGCATCCAGGCCCAACTGCTGCAGGCGCTGCTGCAGGCCGGCCAGCGGCAGCCACTGTGCATCCAGCGTCGCGGCAAAGGGCCGCGCATCGGCACTGCCGTCCAGCAGCGCCAACGCCGCTTCGACGCCGGGTTCGCGCGGCAGGTGTGGCACCAGCGAGTGCACACCCTGTGCCAGCACGGCGGCCAGGTAGCGGCCATCGCGCTTGCGGCGCAGCACCCAGCGCGCACGCGCCAGCAGGCGCGCATCCAGGTTGCTGCGCGCGCGCAGCAGGGGGGCTGGCCACAGTTCCACGGCCTCGGTGTTGATCAGCAGGGGGGCATGACGGTGCATGCCCGCAGCTTACTGCGGTGGTGCGGCGGCAGCCACCTTGCGCAGTGCCTCCAGCAGGGCCTGCGGGCGGTCCATGCTGAGCAGCAGGGTGCTGCCGCCGCGTACCGGAATGACCAGGGTGTGCTGACGGTCGGTGACCAGTGCAAACCCCTTGCCGCCGCCCTGCAGCCGGAAGTGACCGGAATGGAAGCCCGGCATCGAATAGCCATTGGTCTTGAAGCGCAGGCCATAGCGGCGGTCGCGGCCAACGTCGATCACCTCGGCCTGGTCCAGCTGCATCTGCGCCACCGGCGTGCGCCGACGGTACAGGGTCGAGCGTACGTCCAGCACATTGCTATCAAGGGTCACCCGACGGCGGAAGAAACTGATGCCCAGGCCGGCGCCGATCAACACGAGCACTGCCAGGCTCCAGGCGGCACTGCCCCACATACGGAAAAACGGCGGTGACAGGGTGATCTCCATCCACGGCGCGTCGGCCGGCGCATGCTCCAGTTCGGCCCAGACGCAGAGCGCGAAGACCAGCAGCAGCGGGGCGAAGATCCACAGCACGCGCAGCGGCGAGCTTTCGGCAACATCGAACGCGCGCGGATCGCTGCCGCTCATCGCTGTGCCTCCACCCAGCGGGCCACATCGGCAATCAGGGTCGCGTCGACGTGTCCCGCTTTGCTGTACTCCTGCAGCGAGCTGGGGCCGCTGCCGGCCACACCGATATGGTTGAGGGCAGGGTAGGTCTGCCACTGCACGTCCTTGTCATCGTCCAGCGCCTGCTTCCATAGCTGCCAGTCTGCATCGGGCACCTGGAAGTCGCGGCCACCGTGCAGCATGAGCAGCGGCTTGTGCAGCGCCTGCGCGTCAGCCCGCGCGTTGATCGCCTCGATGCTCTTCCAGAAGGTCTGCGGCACGCCCAGCGGCAGTTCGCTGGCGGCGACCGGTGCGCTGCCGCGCGCAGCGGCGATCTGCGCGTCGAGCTTGTCCAGGAAAGCCTGTTCTGTTGCGCTGATGTCACCGTCCAGGCTGAGCAGGTAGCGGTTCTGTTCGGGCAGCAGTTCCAGCAGGGTACGCGCCGGCGCCGCCCACAGAATCGCGCCACGCGCCTGTGGCCAGCGGCTGGCGATGCGCGGTGCCAGCATGCCGCCCTGGCTGTGGCCGAGCACGAACACACGGCCGCCATCGATGCGTGGGTTGGCCGCCAGCGCAGTCAGCGCGGCTACCGCGTCGTCTGTGGTTTCATCATCGACGGTGAAGGTGCCGCTCTGGAAATCCTGCGGGCGGGCGAAGGTGCGTTTGTCATAGCGCAGTACGGCAATGCCCTGTGCGGCCAGGCCGCGGGCGATATCCAGGAACGGGCGGCTGCCGCCAATGGTTTCGTCGCGGTCCTGCGGCCCGGAGCCGTGCACCAGCAGCACCGCCGGGAAGGGGCCCTTGCCTCTGGGCAGGGCCAGTGTTCCCGGCAACGCGCCACGCGCCTGCGGCACGCTGAAATCGGTCTCGCTGTAGTCTGCGCCGGCTGCCGGCGGCGATGCCTTGGGCGGCGGGGCAGGGCGCAGCATCAGCCCGGCAATCCTGTCCTGCGCGTCCACTGCCACCTGCGCGATCACCGCACCGCTGGCGAACTGCAGCGGCACTTCCACTACGTGCACGCCCTGCTGTTCGCTGCTGTGGGCGGTGCCGCGCTGCTTCAGCTCACCCAGTGACTGCCACAGACCCTGCAGTTTCCCGGCAGGGACAGCGGTGGCCATCTGCGGGGTGAACATCGCTTCGGCTTCGGCCATGCGGCCGGCCTGCAGGTGGTCCAGCAGCTGCGTGGCGACCTGCTGCGGCTCGGCGGCCAGGGTGCCGCTGCTGAAAGCGGCCAATGCAATGGCGAAGAAGGCAGGGCGCAGGCGCATGGTCACTGCTCCTTCTTGAAGACAAGCATCGCCGGGCGCAAAGGCGCCGGGATGATGATGTTGACCAGCTCCCAGCCCAGCTGTCCCTGGCGGCTCAGTTCAGCCTGGATGTCTTCCGGCCTCTGCACGCCCATCAACGACGTCTTCACTTCAACAGTCAGGTAGCTCCAACGCTTGCTCATTCCTTGTCCTCCGACGATGGCTTGGGTTTCGGCAGGCGTCCTGCCTTGCGCAGGGCGTCGCGCAGCACGTATTCGATCTGCGCGTTGAGGCTGCGCAACTCGTCGTCAGCCCAGCGCTGCGCGGCGGCCAGGACATCGGCGTTGATGCGCAGCGGATAGGCTTTCTTCTCACTCATGCAAGCTCCTGGCGGGGCGGTGCAGCGCCCCGTTGCGAGGGTTCAGTACAGCGAACCAGCGTTGACGATCGGCTGGGTGCCGCGGTCCGAGCACAGCACCGTCAGCAGGTTGCTGACCATGTGCGCCTTGCGTTCTTCGTCCAGTTGCACCACCCCGTTCTTCTGCAGTTCGGCCAGGGCCATTTCGACCATGCCCACCGCGCCGGCGACGATGCGGGTGCGTGCAGCGATCACCGCGTTGGCCTGCTGGCGCTGCAGCATCGCCTGGGCGATTTCGGCGGCGTAGGCCAGATGGCTGATGCGCGCGTCGATCACCTGCACGCCGGCATCGGCCAGGCGCTCGGCCAGTTCGTTCTTCAGGTGCTGGGAAATCTCGCTGGCGTGGCTGCGCAGCGCCAGCTGTCCGTCCTCGTGCTGGTCATAGGGATAGCTGGTGGCCATCGCGCGCAGCGCCGATTCGGACTGGATGTGCACGAAGCTTTCGTAGTCGTCCACGTTGTAGACCGCTTCGGAGGCGTCGATCACCTGCCAGACGATCACTGCGGCGATCTCGATCGGGCTGCCGTCCAGCTCGTTCACCTTCAGCTTGCCGCTTTCGAAGTTGCGCACGCGCTGGCTGACCCGGCGCTTGCTGTAGAAGGGGTTGTTCCAGCGCAGGCCGTTGTCCTTGACGGTGCCCACGTACTTGCCGAACAGGCTCAGTACCGCCGCCTGGTTGGGCTGCACGGTGTACAGGCCGGCCAGCGCGAAGATGGCCAGCGCCGCGATCACGACCCCGCCGAACAGCATGAGCAGGTTCGGCGAGCCGGCAGTCGCCTTGGCCGCGACGCCGAGCACGAACAGCGCGCCTCCGGCCAGCGCAACCAGCAGGGCGCCGACCAGCGTACCCAGGCCGTTGAGGGAGGAGAGCGACTTCTCTTTCATGGCAGTACGTCCTTGAGGGTTCGGAAGAAAGATATCAAATTGATATCATCCTGCAAGTGCCGTTCGTCGGCTGCCCCGGGCAGACCGGCTAGAATGCCCACCCGCCTTCACATCGCTGCCGGACCCCCGCCATGGTCAAGCTTGGAACCCCGTTGTCCCCCTCCGCCACCCGTGTACTGCTGCTGGGCTCGGGCGAACTTGGCAAGGAAGTGGCCATCGAGCTGCAGCGCCTGGGCGTGGAGGTGATTGCCGCCGACCGCTATGCCGACGCCCCGGCCATGCAGGTCGCGCACCGCGCGCACGTGATAGACATGCTCGATGCGATGGCGCTGCGCGCGCTGATTGCGCAGGAGCAGCCGCACCTGGTGGTGCCGGAAATCGAAGCCATCCACACCGAAACGCTGGTGCAGCTGGAACAGGAGCAGGGCCTGCGGGTGATCCCGACCGCGCGCGCCGCGCGCCTGACCATGGACCGCGAAGGCATCCGCCGTCTGGCCGCTGAAACCCTGGGTCTGCCGACCTCGCCGTACCGCTTTGTCGATACCGAGGCCGAGTACCGCGCCGCCGTGGCGGCCATCGGCCTGCCGTGCGTGGTCAAGCCGGTGATGTCGTCCTCGGGCAAGGGCCAGAGCACCCTGCGCAGCGAAGCGGACATCGCCCCGGCCTGGGAGTACGCGCAGACCGGCGGCCGCGCGGGTGCCGGCCGCTGCATCGTCGAAGGCTTCATCGACTTTGATTACGAGATCACCCTGTTGACCGTGCGCCATGCCGGGGGCACTTCGTTCTGCGCGCCGATCGGCCACCTGCAGAAGGACGGCGACTACCGGGAAAGCTGGCAGCCGCAACCGATGTCCAGCGCCGCGCTGGCGCGCGCGGAAGAAATCTCGCGTGCGATCACCGACGACCTTGGTGGCTGGGGCCTGTTCGGGGTTGAGCTGTTCGTGAAGGGCGACGAGGTGTGGTTCAGCGAAGTCTCACCGCGCCCGCATGACACCGGCCTGGTGACCCTGGTGTCGCAGGAACTGAGCGAATTCGCCCTGCATGCGCGCGCCATCCTGGGCCTGCCGGTTCCGGTGATCCGCCAGAGCGGTCCGTCGGCCTCGTGCGCGTTGCTGGCGCATGGTGAAGGCGTGCCGTACTTCAACAACGTGGCGGCCGCACTGCAGGTGCCCGACACCGCCGTGCGCCTGTTCGGCAAGCCCAGCGTGCATGGCCACCGCCGCGTGGGCGTGACCTTGGCGCGCGCCGAAACCATCGACAAGGCACGTGCCATCGCGCGTGATGCCGCCGACGCCATCGGCGTCGAACTGCGCCCGTAAAAAGGTAGCGCCGGGCCATGCCCGGCGCGAACCGTCTGTAGGGCCGAGCCCACGCTCGGCTGCTTTTCTGAGGGCGGGACGCCACTGCGGTGCAGCCGAGCATGGGCTCGGCTCTACACCATCCCCAGCAGGGTGCGTGCGTCCGAGCAGAACGGAAAAAAGGGGCGGGGGAGCAGCCGAGCGTAGGCTCGGCTCTACAGGATCTGCAGCAGACCCAGCCGGTTACGGCTTCACATCCACCCACACCAGGTGATGGTCGCTGCCGTCGGCGATCTTCGCCTCCGGGCTTTCATTGGCCGGCCAGAAGATGCCGCTGCCGACGTAGTCGAAACCGGTCGAGGGCAGCACGTAGTCCAGGCGCATCGTGCCGGATTTCGGGCCGAAATCGCCGGTGGCATGGAACGGTGCACCCTTGCGCACGATGCCCTTGGCGGCATAGGCCAGGCTGGTCTGCTCGCCACCGATGCTGCGCGGGGTGGGGTAGCGCAGCACGCGCGGGTTCTCGATCAGGTTGACGATGGCATCGTGGCGGCCGTCGCCGTCCACCGGGTCGTTGTTCAGATCGCCGAAGATCACAAAGCGCGCATCCGGGGCCAGGCCGCCGCAGTGGCCCTTGTCATCACACAGCCAAGGCTTGTCGCCAGCTGAGAGATATTCCTGCCACAGGCGCAGTTCGTCGTGGTTGCGCGCGGCGTTGCGCTTTTCCGGGCCATCGAACACCGGCGGCGTCGGGTGTGAGACCAGCGCATGCACCACGCCGGCCGGGGTCTTCACCGGCACGTCCCAATGCGACTTCGAGGACAGGCGCAGCTGCGACCACACCTGGTCGTTGTAGAAGCTCTTGCCGGTGCGCGGGTCCACCGGACGGATCGCGCCGGGCATCGCGCTCCACTTCAGCAGCTGGAAGCTGCGCACCTTGGCTTCGTCGATGGGGTAGCGCGACAGTACCAGCATGCCGTACTGGCCCGGGTGCAGGCCGTAGCCCCAGGCATCGTTGCCACGGCTGCGGCCTTCACCGCCGACCGTGCCGTTGCCGTCCAGGTCCAGGCCGCTGGGCACGCCGGTGTTGACCGGGGCCAGGTAGCGGTAGGCGAAGTGCAGCGGCTTGCCGCCGCCGGGCTGGGCCACTTCCAGATAGCGCTTCTGGAACAGATCGGCGGCGCGATGGGCGTCGTCGAAGTCGAATTCGTTCAGCAGCACCAGGTCCGGGCGCACCTGCTGCAGCACCGCGGCGATCTTGCGCGCGTGCTCGCTGTCGCCTTCCAGCTCCTTGATCAGGCCGCCGGCATCATCCGAATACAGCGACGTGTTGTAGGTGGCCAGGCGCAGCGTCGAGGACGGCTTGTCGGTCATCGCAGGGGATTTGGCAAGAGCGGGGGCGCTGGCGCCGCAGAGCAGGGCCAGGGCGAGGATCAGGGGATGGCGGCGGATGCTGTTCATGGGCCGTATTGTGCACCCGGCCCGGTGTCAGCGGTTTGTCAGCGTCCGTCCAGATCACTGTCGAAATCATGCCAGCGGCGGCCGTCGTAGGCCTCCAGCGGACGGTAGCGGCGCTTGTAGTCCATCTTCAGGTGGTCACGGATCCAGTAACCCAGGTACACGTGCGGCAGGCCCTCGCGACGGGCCCACTCGATCTGCTGCAGGATGGCGAAGGTGCCCAGCCCGCGGGCCGCCTGGTCCGGGTCGAAGAAGGTGTAGACCGCTGACAGCCCGTGTTCGGTTACGTCGGTCACCGCCACCCCCAGCAGCTGGCTGGGCTGGCCGTCGTGGCCGGGCAGGCGCATCTCCAGGAAACGGGTATGCGACCAGCTGCCGATCAGGAACTGCTCGAATTCGTGCGGGCCGTGGTCATCCATGCCGCCGTTGGCATGGCGGTGGGTCAGGTAGCGGTGGTAGAGGTCGAACAGGTCCTGGCGGGGCATGGCGGCGGTGATGCGCACTTCCAGGTCGGCATTGCGCGCGGCGCAACGGCGCTGGCTGCGGTCGGCGGCAAAGCGCGCCACCGGAATGCGCACGGCCACGCAGGCATGGCACTGCGCGCAGTGCGGGCGGTAGACCAGATCCCCACTGCGGCGGAAGCCCCAGCTCAGGGCCAGCGGGTACAGTCCGCCCAAGCGGCGATCCTGCGGGTCGAGCACCAGATCGCGCGCCACCCGGTCCGGCCAGTACCCACAGGGGTGCTCGCCGGTCTGGAACAGCCGCAGTTCGTCGTCTCTGTCGCCGTGGATCGCCATGTGCACAGCATAGCCCCAGCGTGTCGCAATGGCCGCGACTGTCCGCCGGATGAACGGAACCGGCAGCGGCGTCAACCGATGTCGCGCACGGGCGTTGTTGTCTCCCGAGGGTGAAGTGTTCACCCCGACGCAATCCCTACCAGGAGTGACTCCATGATCCGTACCCCTCTGCTGCTGGCCCTGCTGCTGGGCACCTCCGCCACCGGCATCGCGCTGGCCGCCGATACCCCGGCCTCGCCGAACGTCCCGGCGCAGCGTCATGCCAAGCTGGACACCAATGGCGATGGCGTCATCGACCGCAGCGAAGCCGCTGCCAACCCGCGCCTGGCGGCGAAGTTCGACGAACTGGACAAGAACAAGGACGGCAAGCTGTCGCGTGACGAGCTGCCGCGCTGGAAGCATGGCCGTCGTGGTGGCCCCGGTGCCTGGATGGCCAAGCTGGACGTGAACAAGGATGGCCGCATCAGCCGTGAGGAAGCCAAGGCCGACCCGCGCCTGGCAGCCCGCTTCGACCAGCTGGACGTCAACAAGGACGGCTACCTGGACAAGGCCGACCGCGAGCTGCGCATGAAGCAGCACCGCGATGCCTGGTTCGCCGCCGCCGACACCAACAAGGACGGCCAGCTGAGCAAGGCCGAGTTCGATGCTGCCAAGGGCCCGATGCACGGTGGCCCGCGCCATGGCGGCCCGCGTGATGGCAATGCACCGAAGCCGCCGCGCTGAACCCTGCTGCTGTGAACAACGACAACGCCGGCCTCGTGCCGGCGTTGTCCGTTACAGGCGCCCGTGCTGCATCAGCGAATAGGCCACCAGGCCGATCACGAAGACATTGGCCCCGATGATGCCTGTGCGGCCATACATCGATTCGAACTTCCAGTTGGTTCCACTGTGCCCGCGTCTGGCCGAGTCGCGCGCGATCATGGGGGCCATCAAGCACTGCAGTGGCACCAGGCACTGGTAGTTGACCACCCCCAGACCCAGTGCGAGCAGCACCAGCTGGCCCCAGACCGGCACCTGCAGGACGACCGCCACCAGGATTGCCAGGCACCAGACCAGCCCGGTTCCCGTGTTGAGGCGAACGAAGTTCCGTACCTGCGCGCGCTCGCCGTCTGTATCGGTGTACGACATCAGGAAGCGGGCGCCGAGGTAGCTGCCGATTGCACCGCCGATGACACCACCGGCGATGGCACCCCAGCTTTCGGCCGGCACGACGTGCAGCTGCCCCAGCGTAGCGGTCAGCGAACCCAGTGCAGTACCCCCGGCCGCACTGACGCCCCCCAGGCCCAGCTTGCTGCCGCCCACGCCCACCCCGGCACCCAGCAGGATGGCCGCACTGGCCGTGCCGGGTGCTGCGATCATCACCATCGACACCACCGTGGTGGCGAACGCGGCGCTGGGTGCACTGCGGCGGGCGAATTCTCCGAAACGCTGCAGCAGGCCGTCGCGCACCTGCGCCCGCGCGCGCGACAGGCGCTTGCGTACGGCGGCGTCGCTCAGGCCCAGCAGGTCGGCCACCTGCTGCGACCGCTGGCCCTCGCGGTAGTAGAGCAGCAGCACTTCGCGGCTGTCAGTGGGCAGGGCCGAGATGATGTCCTCGGCGGCCACTTCTTCTTCCAGCCGCTGCAGACGGTCGGGCGCGCCGGGTGTCGGGTCGGCGGCCATGCCCAGGGCAACTTCGGCAGCGTCACCGGTCAAGGGGCGGCCACGCTGCGCGCGCAGCCAGTCGCGAGCCAGATTGCGGGTGATCTGCCGCAGCCAGGGCAGGAAACTGGTGGCGCTGCGCAGCTGGTGCAGCTGCTGCCAGCCTTTGACGAAGGCTTCCTGGGCAATGTCTTCGCTGGCCTGGCGGTCGCCGGTGATGGCCAGGGCAATGGCGGTGACCGTGTTCTGGCAGGCCAGTACGATGCGCCCATAGGCATGCTGGCAGCCGCCACTGGCCGCCGGCAGCTCGCGTTCCAAGGTCTCATCGATGGTTGCAGCGAAGGTCGTCATGGCGGCAGCTCCTGCTGGGATTGTGTCCCAGGACGGAGCCGCGCGCCCGATGTGACCCAAAAAAGGGACGGAGGGGATTAAGTCGTTTGTGCCACAAACGACTTAATCCCCTCCGTCCCCTTTTTTGTGCAGGTCGTTACGTGGACGGCTGGATGCGGACGCGGACTTCTTCTTCTTCCGGTGCGGTCTGCGGGGCGGGTTGCGTCTGCTGCGGCTGGGCCTGCGGGGCCGGGGCCGGGGCCGGGGCCGGGGCCGGTGCTGCAGGTGCCGGGGCGCCACGGTGGCGCAGGCCGATCACCAGCGCCACGCCGGCGATCACCACCAGCAAGGCGATGCGGATGCGCCAGGCCCAGCTGCGGCCGCCACCACCCGTTTCCTGCATGTCGCGGAAGGCGAATTCGGCCGTGGGGTGGTCGCGGCGGGTGGTATCAAGCAGGCGTGCGTCACGCAGGATCTCGCGCGCACGCGGCTGGTCGTCGGCGCGCACGATCCACACCGCCGGGTACCCCTGGCTGTTGCCCAGATCGGTATAGCTGAACTGGCCACGTCGCCGGGTCTTGTACGAACGCCCATTGGTGACCTTCACCTCGATGCCATGGCTGCGCAGCAGCTCGGCCACGCCCTCGACGGTTTCCACGCGCTGGCTGCTGAAAATCTGGCGCATTGTTTACTCCTTGGCCGGCACGGCGGCAGCGGCATCCTGGTCCGGCACCACGCGGATCAGGCCTTCCTGGGCGGTGCTGGCCACCAGCACGCCGTCACGGGTGAAGAACTGGCCGCGGGCCAGTCCGCGCGAATCCTGCGCACTGGGGCTGTCCAGCGAATACAGCAGCCAATCGTCAGCGCGGAACGGGCGGTGGAACCAGATCGCGTGATCCAGCGAGGCCATCTGTACGTGCGGGTGGTAGTAGCTGATGCCGTGCGGGAAGGTGGCCGTGCCCAGCAGGTGGAAGTCAGATGCGTAGGCCAGCAGCGCCTGGTGCAGTTCGGGCGCATCGCCCACCGGCTCGCTCAGTCGCAGCCACACCTGGTGGTAGGGCGGGCGCTTGGGCGGGTTCAGTTCGTCACGCGGGTAAACGTGGCGGAACTCGAACGGGCCGCCACGCGAGAGCCAGCGCTGCACCTTGATCGGCAGCCGTTCCAGCACTTCGGCCGGCAGCGGACGGTTCGGCTCGATATCCTCCGGCTGCGGCACTTCGGGCATCTTGTGCTGGTGCTGGGCACCGGCCTCGGCCTGCTGGAACGAGGCCGCGCAGAAGAAGATCACCTTGCCGTGCTGGATCGCGGTGACCCGGCGCACGGAGAAGCTGCCGCCATCGCGGGTGCGGTCCACGTCATAGACAATGGGGTGGTCGATGTTGCCGGCGCGCAGGAAGTAGGCGTGCAGCGAATGCACGTGGCGGCCGTTGTCGACCGTGGCCTGGGCCGCGGCCAGCGCCTGGCCCAGCACCTGCCCACCGAACACGTACTTGGTGCCGATGTCGCGGCTCTGCCCGCGGAACAGGTTGTCCTCCAGCCGCTCCAGGGTGAGCAGGTCGATCAGCTCGGAGACGACGGGTTCGGGCGTGTCGTTCAAGGGGGGGCAGCCACAGCAGTGAAGAAGGCCCGATTATACCGGTGCCGGCCTGCGCACCGTCGGTAGTGCCGGCCGTTGCCCGGCAGCTTCGCGGTCTTTCAGGAACGCGTGTGATTGCCGGCCAGCGGCCGGCACTACCGTTTACTTGCCCAGGCGGGCGGCCAGCGCCTGCAGCGCGTTCTGCGCATCCGGGGCGAACCAGGCTTCAACGAAACGGTCCAGCTGGATCAGGTCCGGGTGCAGGGCTTCGTGCAGGTCGGCGCGGGCCACTGCGCGGGTCAGCAGCATCGGCTGGCGCGGTTGCCTGAGCAGGTTCTGCAACCAGGCAATGGCGCGTGGCACCACCAGCTCGCCCTCGGCCAGCTCATCCACCAGGCCGATCTGCAGCGCCTGTTCGGCCGGCACCAGCGCGCCGGTGCTGAGCAGGATGCTGGAACGGTGCACGCCCACCGCGCGGCGCAGCAGGCGCTGGATGCCTTCCGGCGCCACCAGGCCCACCTGGACTTCGTTCAGGCCGATGGCATACGGGCGGGCCGGGTCGGCACTGCGCGCCATCACCCGGTAGTCGCAGCACAGCGCCAGCACGCAGCCGCCGGCCGGTGCATGACCGGTCAGGGCCGCCACCACCGGAATACGGCTCTCGGCTACGCTGCGCACCGCGCCGAAGAACGCGTTCCAGCTGTCCAGCAGCTTGTGCCTGTCATCGCCGTGGGACAGCAGGTGCGGCACGTCCATGCCACCGGTGAAGATACGCTCGCTGCCTGACAGCACGATGCCGTGTGCGTCCTCGGCCATGGCCAGTTCGATGGCGTGGATCAGCTGCCGGCACAGTTCGGTGTCCAGTGCGTTGACCGGTGGCCGCGCCAGGCGCAGTTCACGGATGGGGCCATGGTTGATCACCTCGATGAGCGTCGTCATGCTGCAGTCTCGTTGCGGACAGGAATCTGAGGCGATGATAACCAAACCATTCGTTGGCGTATTGTTGCTGCTGTGTGCGGGCGCAGCATCGGCGGCGACCGCCATGCCGGCCTGCGTCACCGTGCAGCAGGGCTGGGTGCGGCTGCCGCCGAACCCCGCGATGGCGATGACTGCCGGCTACGGTGTGATCCACAACGGCTGCGCCAACGCGGTGACCATCACCGGTGCGCGCAGCGCCAGTTTTGGCGACGTATCGCTGCACGAAACCACGATCATTGATGGGGTCAGCCGGATGCGCGAGGTTGAACGCCTGCCGTTGGCGCCGGGCGCACGCGCCGAGCTCAAGCCCGGTGGCCTGCACCTGATGCTGATGGAGGGCAGGGGCGCCCTGAAGGAGGGCCAGGCGGTGCCGCTGCAGCTGCAGCTGGAATGCGGTGGTGAAGCGAGTACGACGTTGATGGTGCGCAAGGCCGCACCGTAACGCGTCGCCCGGCATGGCCACGGTATCTACGAAGCGCAGTATCCGGTAGCGCCGGGCCATGCCCGGCGGGGTTTACGACCAGTCGTAGGTGAACAATACGGTGCGGCTCACCGGTTCGTAGAACATCACAATCGCGTCAGCACCGGCGGCGCACCAGCGGTAGGCGGCCACACTGGCGACATGGAAGAACGGCTGGTCGTCGCGGGTGATGCGGATGCCATCGTCGGGCAGGTGGTCGCTGCTGTTGCGGAAGTGCAGATTGCCGCGCTGGGTGGTGCCGGCGAGGTCTTCGATCACGAAGGCAGACGGAATGCGTGTGTACCCGGTCCAGTTGCCGAACCAGATCGGGCCGCCCAGCTGGTCCAGCCATGCCTGTTCCTCCGGTTCGCCATCGCCGTAGCGCGAGACACTCGCCAGGCAACCGTGCTGCTGGAAGTGCGCCTTGGCCTGGTCATGGCTGTCGCGCATCTCGGCCACGTGTGCACGTGCGTCTTCATCATCCGCCGCATCGCCCAGGAAGTACGCCTCGTTGCCGAGGAAGCGCATCTCGTTGCCGGCGGTCAGTTCGAAGGCGATCCAGTTGGTGCCGGTGAAATCGTTGTGGTGTTCTTCGGTGGTTTCGCCGATGCAACCGTCATAGGGCTCGATCGGGCACAGCATCGTCGCGACCTGGCCGGCCAGTCCAGGCCGCAGTACGCCCAGATCGATCTTCAGCAGCGGCAGAAGGTGCTGGCCCAGCCAGGCCTGGTCGTCGGGAAAGACGCCAGTGGGGAAGGCGACCATGCCGGGCAGCAGGTCGCGCAGTTCATTCTGGTGGATCATCTCAGTCCTTTGAACGATGTCGGTAGTGCCGGCCGCTGGCCGGCAACCTCATGATGTATCCGGCATGCCGGCCAGCGGCCGGCACTACCTTCAGGTCGAGGCGCTGCGGATCGCGTCCGGCAGCGGTGCGCTCCTGCCCGTCCGCGTATCCATCCACACCACCACTACGTTGCCATCCGAATACAGCTTCGTATCGTCCTGCTGGTCGACGATGCGGTGGCCGATGGTCACGCTGCTGTTGCCCAGGCGCTCGACGAACAGCTCGACAATGATGTCGTTGGGCCACACGATCGGCAGCCGGTAGTTCACGTTGGTGGCGGCCACGACCGGGGCGATGCGGTCGGTCATGGAAACGCCTTCCACCCCCAGCATCCAGCGCACGCGCGCTTCTTCCAGGTAGGAAATGTACTTGGCGTTGTTGACGTGGCCCATGCTGTCCATGTCACGCCAGCGCACGCTGATCGGGATGCGGGCCAGGATCTTGTGTTCGCTGCTCATCAGGCGTCCTTCTTCTTCGTCGTGCTCTTGCTGGCCTTGCCGGTGCTCTTGGCGGCCACGGCCTTCTTTGCCACCTTGGCGGGCTTTTCAGGCTTCACCTTGCGCGGCGGGCGTGCGTCGGGCTTGTTGGCCACGGCGGCCGGTTGTTCCGGTCGCGCGCGGGTGGAGGGCAGCATGCGCGCCAGGAACTGGCCGGTGTACGACTGCGGGCAGGCGGCCACGTCTTCCGGCGTGCCGGTCACCAGGATGGTGCCACCGCGGTGGCCGCCTTCCGGGCCCAGGTCGACAATCCAGTCGGCGGTCTTGATGACGTCCAGGTTGTGCTCGATCACAACCACCGTGTTGCCTTCGTCGCGCAGCTTGTGCAGCACGCCCAGCAGCGCTTCGATATCGTGGAAGTGCAGGCCGGTGGTCGGCTCGTCCAGGATGTACAGGGTGCGCCCGGTATCGCGGCGCGACAGTTCCTTGGACAGCTTCACGCGCTGCGCTTCACCGCCGGACAGCGTGGTCGCGCTCTGGCCCAGCTTGATGTAGCTCAGGCCGACGTCCACCAGCGTTTCCAGCTTGCGGGCGATGGACGGTACCGGCTCGAACAGCTTCAGGGCATCTTCGACGGTCATTTCCAGCACGTCGTTGATGTTGTAACCCTTGTAGAGGATCTCCAGCGTTTCACGGTTGTAGCGCTTGCCGAGGCAGACGTCGCAGGGCACGTACACGTCCGGCAGGAAGTGCATCTCGACCTTGATCAGGCCATCGCCCTGGCAGGCCTCGCAGCGGCCGCCGCGCACGTTGAAGCTGAAGCGGCCCGGTGAATAGCCGCGCGCACGTGCTTCGGGCACCTGTGCGAACAGCTCGCGCAGCGGGGTGAACAGGCCGGTGTAGGTGGCCGGGTTCGAGCGCGGGGTACGGCCGATCGGCGACTGGTCGATATCCACCACCTTGTCGAACAGGTCCAGGCCATCGATCTCCTTGTACGGCGCGATCGGATGCGAGGAACCGTTGATCTCATTGGCGGCCAGCGAGAACAGGGTGTCGTTGATCAGGGTCGATTTGCCCGAGCCGGACACGCCGGTGACGCAGGTCAGCAGGCCGGCCGGAATCGACAGGTCCACGCCCTTCAGGTTGTTGCCGCTGGCCCCGCGCAGGTGCAGGGTCGACTTCGGGTTCGGCGTGTGCCGGCGTTCCGGAATCCTGATGGAGCGCTTGCCCGACAGGTACTGGCCGGTCAGCGAACGCGGCGCCTCCAGCAGATCCTGCAGCGTGCCCTGGCCGACGATCTCGCCGCCATGCACGCCCGCGCCCGGGCCGATGTCCAGCACGTAGTCGGCCAGGCGGATCGCATCCTCATCATGCTCGACCACGATGACCGTGTTGCCGAGGTCGCGCAGGCGGGTGAGGGTGCCCAGCAGGCGTTCGTTGTCGCGCTGGTGCAGGCCGATGGACGGCTCATCGAGCACGTACATCACGCCCACCAGGCCGGCACCGATCTGGCTGGCCAGGCGGATGCGCTGCGCTTCGCCGCCGGACAAGGTGTCGGCCTTGCGCTCCAGGGTCAGGTAATCCAGGCCGACGTCGACCAGGAAGCCCAGGCGTTCGCCGATTTCCTTGACGATCTTGGCGGCGATCTCACCGCGCCAGCCCGGCAGGCTCAGTTCGCTGAAGAACTTCAGGGCCTCATCGATCGGCAGCACCACCAGATCCGGCAGTGGACGGTCAGCCACGAACACGTTGCGCGCGGCCTTGTTCAGGCGCGCACCGTTGCATTCGGGGCAGGCGTGTTCACTGATGTACTTGCCCAGTTCTTCCTGCACCGCCGCCGATTCGGTTTCCTTGTAGCGCCGTTCCAGGTTGGGAATGATGCCTTCGAAGCGGTGCTTGCGCTGGGTGCGGCCCCCGGCTTCGGTGAAGTAGGTGAAGGTGATCGCCTCATCGCCGCTGCCGTACAGCACCGCCTTCTGTACCTTGGCTGGCAGCGAGTTCCAGGCAGCATCGACGTCGAACCTGTAGTGCTTGGCCAGCGAGGCGATCAGCTGGAAGTAATAGGCGTTGCGGCGGTCCCAGCCGCGCACGGCACCGGCGGCCAGCGACAGTTCCGGGTGCACCACCACGCGTGCCGGGTCGAAGAACTCGGCCATGCCCAGGCCATCGCAGCCGGGGCAGGCGCCCATCGGCGCATTGAAGGAGAACAGGCGCGGTTCCAGCTCGGGCAGCGAGTAATCGCAGACCGGGCAGGAGTACTTGGACGAGAACAGGGTCGGGGTGGCGTCGGCCGCGTCCAGGCTCTGCACCGAGGCCATGCCGTCGCCCAGCTTCAGCGCGGTTTCGAAGCTCTCGGCCAGGCGCTGCTTGATGTCCTCACGCGGGCGGAAACGGTCGATCACCGCTTCGATGGTGTGCTTCTGGCGCAGCGCCAGCGGCGGCACCGCGTCGATCTCATGCAGTTCGCCATCCACGCGTACGCGCACGAAACCCTGCGCGCGCAGCTGGTCGAAGACCTGCGCATGTTCGCCCTTGCGGTCGCGGATGACCGGTGCCAGCAGCATGTAGCGCTGTTCCGGGTCCAGGGTCAGCACCTGGTCGACCATCTGGCTGACCGTCTGCGCTTCCAGCGGGTAACCGTGGTCCGGGCAGCGCGGGGTGCCGACGCGGGCGTACAGCAGGCGCAGGTAGTCGTAGATCTCGGTGATCGTGCCGACGGTCGAGCGCGGGTTGTGCGAAGTCGACTTCTGCTCGATCGAAATGGCCGGGGACAGGCCTTCGATGTGGTCCAGGTCCGGCTTTTCCATCACGCTCAGGAATTGCCGTGCATAGGCCGACAGCGACTCGACGTAGCGGCGCTGGCCTTCTGCATAGATGGTGTCGAACGCCAGCGAAGACTTGCCCGAGCCGGACAGGCCGGTGATCACGATCAGCTTGTCGCGGGGCAGGTCGAGGTCGATGTTCTTGAGATTGTGCGTCCGCGCGCCGCGGATGCGGATGAAATCCATCGCCATGGGGGATCCGGTTATGGGGGGCGTTGGCTGGGTGCCGGGCCAGCAGGGGGACGGCAATCGGTCAGCCTACCGAGGTGACCAGATGGGGGCAATGGGCGACAATGCCAGCCGGCTGTCTCACCTTGTGAGACCACGCGACAGCTTTGTGTAGAGCCGAGCCATGCTCGGCTGCCTGACCCCGAACCGTTCAGCCCGGCATGGCTGGGCTCCACAGGGGGGCGAGGAGGGCCGTCCAGGGGTTGACTTGACCCGCGCCCGCTGATCTGCGTACAATCCCGCTTCTGTTCGCCCTCGAAGGCGGCAGTCCATAGGCCACAATAACTACAAAGGAAGTCTGGTCATGTACGCAGTACTGGTCACCGGCGGTAAGCAATACCGCGTGGCGCAGGGCGAAAAGCTCCGCGTCGAAAAGCTCGAAGCCGACGTCGGCAGCGAGATCAAATTTGACAAAATCCTGATGCTGGGCGACAGCGACGGCGTGAAGCTGGGCGATGCGCTGAAGGGCGCCGCCGTCACCGCCAAGGTCCTGTCCCAGGGTCGTGCTGACAAGGTCCGGATCATCAAGTTCCGTCGCCGCAAGCACCACATGAAGCGTCAGGGTCACCGTCAGTACTACACCGAAATCGAGATCACCGGCATCGCCGGCTAAGCATCAGGAGAAGCAGTCATGGCACATAAAAAGGGCGTAGGCTCCTCGCGCAACGGTCGCGACTCCAACCCGAAGTACCTGGGCGTCAAGATCTTCGGCGGCCAGTCCATCGAGGCGGGCAACATCATCGTGCGTCAGCGCGGCACCCAGTTCCACCCGGGTTCGGGCGTCGGCCTCGGCCGCGACCACACCCTGTTCGCCCTCGTGGACGGCAAGGTGGAGTTCTCGGTCAAGGGCGCCAAGAAGCGTCGTACCGTCAGCATCGTCTCGGCCGACGCCTGATCCAGGCATCGCCGGCGCCCATGCCTCGGCATGGCTGTGCTGGATGAAGAGCACGCTGCATGGAGAGCCCCGCTTCGGCGGGGCTTTTCGTTAGAGTGAACGCAAGACCGGCCAGGCCGGGTTGCCGGCCCGCGGTCGGCATGACATTCAAGGCGGCGGCACCCAGGCCGCGCCCATCGCAGGCATCGAAACAATGAAACTGGTAGACGAAGCAGAAATCGAAGTGTTCGCTGGCAACGGCGGCAACGGCTGCATTGGCTTCCGTCGCGAGAAGTTCATTCCGCTCGGCGGCCCGGACGGCGGCGACGGCGGTGCGGGCGGCAGCGTGTACATCCGCGCCGACGAAAACCTGAACACCTTGGTCGACTTCCGCCATGACCGCATCTTCAAAGCGCAGCGCGGCGAGAACGGCATGGGCCGCCAGGCCTATGGCAAGGGTGGCGAAGACCTGACCATCACCGTGCCGGTCGGCACTGTGATCATCAACGTGGCCACTGACGAAATCATCGGCGACCTGACCCAGCATGGCGACCGCCTGCTGGTGGCGCAGGGCGGCCGTGGTGGCCTGGGCAACATGCACTTCAAGAGCTCGACCAACCGCTCGCCGCGCCAGGCGCTGCCGGGCGAGCCGGGCGAAGAGCGCACGCTGAAGCTGGAACTGAAGCTGCTGGCCGATGTCGGCCTGCTGGGCTTCCCCAACGCCGGCAAGAGCACCCTGATCCGCGCGGTGTCGGCGGCAACCCCGAAGGTGGCCGACTACCCGTTCACCACGCTGTACCCGAACCTGGGCGTGGTGAAGGTGGAGAACTATCGCAGCTTTGTCATCGCCGACATTCCGGGCCTGATCGAAGGTGCGGCCGACGGCGCCGGCCTGGGTGCGCAGTTCCTGCGCCATCTGCAGCGCACCCGCCTGCTGCTGCACCTGGTGGATATTTCCCCGATGGAAGGCGGCGTGGAGGGCATTTCCCCGGTCGAGCAGGTGCGTGCCATCGAGCGCGAACTGGAAAAGCACGATCCGGAGCTGCTGCAGAAGCCGCGCTGGCTGGTGCTGAACAAGGCTGACCTGATGTTCGAGGACGAGGCCAAGGCCGCGGCCGAGCAGATCGTGGCCGAGCTGGGCTGGAAGGAGCCGTGGTTCCTGGTCTCGGCGCTGGGTCGCGAAGGCACCTTCCCGATCATGAGCCGGATCATGGCGTTCTTTGATCGCCAGAAGGAAGATGAGCTGGAGGCGGCCCGCAACGCGTAACGATGGCGTTGTGGTTCCGCGCGAAAAACCCGGCTGCGGCCGGGTTTTTTGTTGTGGTAGTGCCGGCCGCTGCCGACCAGCACCCACCGGAACAGTTTGTCGTTGCGGGCATCACGCGCATCGCG
>NZ_JBNNHG010000050.1:0-20095 GCF_050268705.1 Stenotrophomonas sp. NPDC077659
GTAGCCATCGAACCTGGGCATCAACACCTGTTCGCTGGCCGCCATCGCGGTGGCGGAGATCAGGCTAGTGGCCAGGGCGAAACACAACGGGGCAGTTCGGAACATCTTCATGGAACTCCTTCTCCTGATAAGTAGAACGTCATGTCAGACGGCATCTGCCTGGCAGGCGAACAGCATTACGCGGATTTTTCACAGCGCGCCAGCAGAATCTCTTCGCATCATGGTCGTGGCCATTGCAAGACAGCGGGCAGAACCGCCCCACCTCTGCGTGGAGGCTTGCACAAAGAAGTACATGCCGAGGCAAATACGACAATGGCGGAGTGGTTTGTGATCGTGTCCCTGACGTATTTGACAAGCTGCCATGGCGCCTGGATCCGAGGCAAGATCTAAAAATGTGATTTTCATCACAGGTGCGACCTTGCCACTTTGTCAATTTGAAAACCGCTCATCCGCGCCCGTATCGTAGAGGTACTCAAGGATACGGGATCGGTGGATGATGGAACTCGATGGGCATCGGATCAGTGCACGTGTTGCTTTCCGCGCACTTTGCCCTCTGCTGCTGGCATCACTGCCGCTGCTGACCGCATGCGGGGGCAAAGAGCGCGCACCTCCGCCGTATGAAGCCAACCCTTCGCCGAAGGAGGCGTATGAGGTGGTGGTTACTACGCATGATGCGCCGGAGGACATGTTCCTGTCAGGCGCAGCGGTGGGCTACGTGATCGCCGATGAGAGCTGCCTGCCCCCAATCGACAACTTCGAAGGCGTCAGGTATGGGATCGAAAAGCACCTGGTCACGATTTCCTTGAGGAAGATTACTCCAGACAAATATGTCGGAACCTATTTCCGGGACGGACTGGCGAGCAAGGACTACTTCGGCCATGGCGTCTGCTCGTGGGAAGTCCAGTACGTCAGCGCAAGCCTCAAAACGCGCAGCACTGAGTCGTTTACTTACTTCTCCATCAGCACATCGCCGGAAAAGAAAACCACCACCCGTTACGCCCCAAAGGAGATCAAGCCACTCTTGGACGACGGTCGGATCTATCCCGCGAGTGATTTCTCTGAGGGCAGATTTGCGAAGGAAATCAGCGCGTCTCAGCGCAGCAGATTCTTCTCATACAGCATATCAATCATCACAAGGAAGGATGAAAAATGAATTCAAGGATCCATGCTGGACTGTCCAATGCGGTGTATGAGGCCCCCAAGCGGGACGAGAAAGGACAGCTGGAGCGCGTCCACATTGGCGATCAGGAATTTTTGCCTGTCAAACACATGGACATGCCCAGCGGCTACCAAGGCACGATCTACAGAAACGTGGAAACCGGCGATTACGTCGTCGCCCACCGTGGAACCGAGTTTGACCGCCAGCCGTTGATCGACGGCGCAATCGACGTCGGGATGGTCACCACCCGCTTCAATGGGCAGCTCAAGGACGCGTTGGAACTCACGCGGGAGGCCAAGGAAATGGCTGATCGCGAGGGCAAGAATGTCTCCGTCACCGGCCATTCGCTGGGCGGTGCGTTGGCGCAGGTCACCGCACATCACTACAACCTGCCCGGCGAAGCCTTCAATCCCTACGGCGCCAACAGCCTGGGTTACCGCATTCCAGCAGGTCAGCCCAGCAACGCTGCACCTTTCACCAACCATGTGATGGCCGGCGATTTCGTCAGTGCGGGGGGCAAGCATTACGGCAATGTCGAGATGTATGCGCTGCCTAGCGAACTTAAGACGCTGCGCAATGTCGAATTCACTTCCCGTGCGATTGGTGGAGCGACTGCCGAGGCTGTCAAGCAGCTGACGGCAGCCGCGCTGGGTGATTCCCATCGAATGAAGCACTTCGTCGATCACGTTGAAAACGGGGTACTGATCAAATCGATTCTCGAGAATCCCTCAGCGCGCATCACTGACCCCGACGACCAGCGCCGCGCGGATGCCTACCGCACCAGCATCCACCAGGTGCGTGCCGCCGCCACGGTGATTTCTCGTGGAACGCCGGGTCTGGTAATGGATGCCATCGATGCCATCCGCCGTCCGGATGAACCAGGCGCCTATGCACAACGTGAGGCAGCTGCAAGGCAGGCAACTCCACCGTTCAACCCGGTCGAACACCGCAACGCCCCGGGCTCCGATGGCGGACCGCTGCGGGACAACCCCACCTTCCACGCCCAATCTCCATTGGGAGATCGGTTGAACGACCTGCTCAACGCAGACCCCGACCGCTTCAAGGTCCTCAACCAGCAGATGTCCACGCTCGACGCCGGCCAGGCGTTGGACCACCAGGCGCGCGCACAGGCAAATGCCGAAGACCGCGCGCGCGGACATAGTCACGAACAGGCAGCCCAGCAGTCTGCGCAACAGGAACAGGCCACATCGGCCATGAGCCGTTGACCCAATGGAGACACCCTCATGGATGAACGCGAACTGGAAGATCTGATCAGCAAGACCGCCCTTCTGATGGAGCGCTACCAGCGGATCTGCACCGAGCTGGGCCAGCAGCAGTCACAGCTCTCGGCCGCATTGAACGGGCTGGCACAGTCGCTTCCCGAGCAGTTCCGGGCCAGCGCCGATGCTGCCGTCGCCGGCCTGAGCCGGGAGAGCACGATGGCGGTCAAGCAGGCGTTGCTTGCACCGGTAGGCGCCTACGAACAGCAACTGGCAGCATCGGCCCACACGGTCGGCCGCAGCAGCGACGCCTTGGCAGCCGAAGTGAAGCGACTGCAGCTTGCAGCGCGTGGCGTGCTGTGGAAAAGCGTCACCGTTGCCGTGGCATCGGTGGCGATCCTGCTGGGGGGCGCCGCCTGGCTGGGCGCGCGCTACGCCACCGAAATCGAACGCAGCCAGATCGAAACGCAGTTGCTGCGTGCCTACAACCGCGCCGATGTGGTGCTGTGCGGGAAGGAACAGCTGTGCGCGAACGTCGACACCCGCAGCAAGGGGCTGGGTGACGATGGGCGCTATCGCCAGGTTCGTCCCCGCCCGTAGACGGGGACGAACGCTGCTGGATCAGGCCTTGGCGAACACCAGATGGCCACCGTCGTTGCCGACTTCGATGGTATCGCCGTTGACGAAGGCCCCCGAGAGGATATTCTGCGCCAATGGGTTTTCCAGCTGTGCCTGGATCGCACGCTTCAACGGACGCGCGCCGTACACCGGGTCGAAGCCCACATTACCGAGCAGGTCGAACGCGGCATCGGACACCACCAGCTTCAGCCCACGCTCGGCCAGACGATTTTCCAGCCCACGCATCTGGATGCGCGCGATCTGCTTGATCTGCTGCTTGTCCAGCGGGTGGAACACCACGATGTCGTCCAGGCGGTTGATGAACTCCGGACGGAAGTGCGCCTGCACCACGCCCATCACCGCCGCCTTCATCTGCGTATAGGCCTCCGGGCTGTCATCGCTGCCCATGTCCTGGATCTGGTGCGAACCCAGATTGGACGTCATCACGATGACGGTGTTGCGGAAGTCCACGGTACGGCCCTGGCCATCGGTCAGGCGGCCATCATCCAGCACCTGCAGCAGGATGTTGAACACATCGGTGTGCGCCTTTTCCACCTCGTCCAGCAGGATCAGCGAATACGGGCGGCGGCGCACGGCCTCGGTCAGGTAGCCACCTTCCTCGTAGCCCACATAGCCCGGGGGCGCACCGATCAGGCGGGCGACGCTGTGCTTCTCCATGAACTCGCTCATGTCGATGCGGATCATCGCGTCGGCGCTGTCGAACAGGAACTCGGCCAGCGACTTGCACAGTTCGGTCTTGCCCACGCCGGTCGGGCCGAGGAACAGGAACGAGCCGCCCGGACGGTTCGGGTCGGACAGGCCGGCACGCGAACGGCGCACCGCATCGGAAACGACCTTGATCGCTTCTTCCTGGCCCACCACACGGTTGTGCAGCACCTCTTCCATGCGCAGCAGCTTGTCGCGCTCGCCCTCCAGCATCTTGTTGACCGGGATGCCGGTCCAGCGCGACACGACTTCGGCGATTTCCTCGTCGGTCACCCGGTCCTGCACCAGCTTGAAGTCGTTGTGCTCGGCCTCCTGGGCCGCGGCAAGCTGCTTTTCCAGCTGCGGCAGCAGGCCGTACTGGATCTCGCTCATGCGCGCGAAATCCTGGCGGCGCTGCGCAGCTTCCAGGTCCAGCTTGGCCTGCTCGACCTGTTCCTTGATCTTCGTGGCGCCCTGCAGTGCAGCCTTCTCCGACTTCCAGATTTCATTGAGGTCGGAGAACTCGCGCTCCAGGTCATCGATGTCATTTTCCAGATCGGCCAGGCGCTGCCGCGAGGCCTCGTCCTTTTCCTTCTTCAGCATCTCGCGCTGGATCTTCAGCTGGATCACCCGGCGTTCCAGGCGATCCAGCTCCTCCGGCTTGGAATCGATCTCCATGCGCAGGCGCGAAGCAGCCTCGTCCATCAGGTCGATGGCCTTGTCCGGCAGCTGGCGATCGGTGATATAGCGGTTGGACAGCGTGGCCGCGGCAACGATGGCCGGATCGGTGATCTCCACCCCGTGGTGCACCGCGTACTTTTCCTTCAGGCCACGCAGGATGGCGATGGTGTCCTCCACCGACGGCTCGCCCACGAACACCTTCTGGAAACGGCGCTCCAGCGCGGCATCCTTTTCGATGTACTTGCGGTACTCATCCAGCGTGGTGGCGCCCACGCAGTGCAGCTCGCCACGGGCCAGCGCCGGCTTGAGCATGTTGCCCGCATCCATCGCGCCATCGGCCTTGCCCGCACCCACCATGGTGTGCAGTTCGTCGATGAACAGGATGATCTGCCCTTCGCTCTTGGCCAGATCGTTGAGCACACCCTTCAGGCGCTCCTCGAACTCTCCACGGAACTTGGCACCGGCAATCAGCGCGCCCATGTCCAGCGACAGCACGCGCTTGCCGCGCAGGCCTTCGGGCACTTCATCGTTGATGATGCGCTGGGCCAGGCCCTCGACGATGGCGGTCTTGCCCACGCCAGGTTCACCGATCAGCACCGGGTTGTTCTTGGTGCGGCGCTGCAGGACCTGGATGGTGCGACGGATTTCCTCATCGCGGCCGATCACCGGGTCGAGCTTGCCGCTCTCGGCGCGCGCGGTCAGGTCAATGGTGTACTTTTCCAGCGCCTGCCGCTGTTCTTCGGCGTTTTCAGACTGCACGCTCTCGCCGCCACGCAACGTGTCGATGGCCGCCTGCAGGCGTGCCTTGTCGGCGCCGGCAGCGCGCAGCGCCATGCCCAGCGTGCCACTGTCTTCCAGTGCGGCCAGCACGAACCACTCGCTGGCGATGAAGGCATCGCCGTTCTGCTGGGCCAGCTTGTCGGTGTGGTTGAGCAGGCGCCCGAGGTCGTTGCCCATCGAAACGTTGCCGGCCTGGCCCGATACCTTCGGCAGCGCATCCAGCGCCTCGGTCAGGCGATCGCGCAGCACCGGCACGTTCACGCCGGCCTGGGCCAGCAACGGGCGCGTGCTGCCGCCCTGCTGATCCAGCAGCGCGCTGAACAGGTGAGCAGGTTCGATGATGCTGTTGTCGCGGCCCACGGCCAGCGACTGCGCGTCGGCCAGCGCCTGCTGGAAACGCGAGGTGAGCTTGTCCATCCGCATTGCGAATCCTCATCGGTCATCAGTGCCGGCCCGCGCCGGCGATGCAGGGAAGATGCGGTTGCCCCACCCGGTTTCAAGGGTGGCTGCGACTGCACCGGTGGGTCGGTCAGCCAGTGGCAAGCATGCGCTTGCGGCCGTGGGCGCCACGTTGATCCTGCGCAATCGGCCCCGGCACTGGCATGCCTGAGGGACCAATGCCATACTTGCGAATCATTCTCATTTCGATCCTCGGCCGGCCACGCCTTCCGCATGCACGCACATCATGACCCATTGGGGACGCTGTACCGCGACCACCATCGGTGGCTGCAGGGCTGGCTGAGTGGCCGTGTGGGCAACCGGGATGTTGCCGACGACCTCACCCAGGACACCTTCGTGCGCCTGCTGCAGGGCCGCGATCTGGCCGCGCTGCGCGAGCCGCGTGCGTTCCTGACCACGGTGGCGCGCGGGCTGGCCGCCAACTGGTTCCGCCGCCAGGCGCTGGAAAGGGCCTACCTGGAGTATCTGGCGCAGTTCCCGGAACCGGTCCTGCCCTCGCTGGAGGAACAGGCGCTGGTGCGCGAAGCCCTGCAGCACATCGACGCGATGCTCGACGGCCTGCCGGCGATGGCGCGCCGTGTGTTCCTGCTGGCCCAGTTCGACGGCCTGCGCTACGAGGCCATCAGCGAACAACTTGGGCTTTCGCTGTCCACGGTGAAGCGGCACATGAAGCGCGCCCTGATGGGCTGCCTGGCGCAGGCCTGCTGAGCATGGGCGCCGAGGCTGCAGGCGAGCGCACGTTGTCACCCCGTGTATTGGAACAGGCCGCCGACTGGCTGATGCGCCTGCACGACGATGGCAGTGCCGTGCAGCGCGCGCAGTGGCAGCGCTGGCACGATGCCGACCCCGACCATGCGCGCGCCTGGCAACGTGCCGAGCGTCTGCTGGCGCTGAGCGGCAAGGTGCCGCCCGCGCTGGCCCACGGCGCGCTGCAGCGCCCTGCATCGCAGGCACGCCGGGCCGTACTGCGCAGCATTGCCGCACTGCTGGTTGCACCACTGGGTGGCTGGCTGGCCTGGCGGCTGTACGACGAGGCCGCCTGGGATGGCAGCCCGCGTACCGCCGTGGGCGAGCGCCGCCGCCTCGTGCTGGACGATGGCAGCGTGCTGCAGCTGGACACCGACACCGCCGTGGATATCGCCATTGATGGCCAGCAGCGCCTGCTGCGGCTGCGTCGTGGGCAGGTGCTGGTGGAAACGGCAGCCGACCCGCAGCAGCCTTCCCGCCCCTTCGTCCTGGCCAGCCCGGCCGGGCGCATGCGTGCGCTGGGCACTCGCTTCAACGTGCACCATGCCGCGGCCAGTACCGCGCTGGCCGTGCTGGAAGGGGCGGTGCAGGTCGCGCTGGCCGCACAGGGCCAGCAGCGCATCATCAACGCCGGCAGCCAGGTCCGCTTCAGCGCCGATGCCTTCGAGGCCACGCAGGCCGTTACGCCGGCCATCGATGCATGGGGCACCGGCATGCTGGTGGTCGATGCGCAGCCGCTGCGCCGCGTGCTGGAACAGCTCGGGCGCTATCAGTCCGCCTGGCTGGGCTGTGACGATGCGATCGCCACGCTGCCGGTGTCCGGCGCCTTCCCGCTGGATGATCCGGCGCGCAGCGTGGCGATGCTGGCCACCGTCCATCACCTGCAGGTGCAGCGCGGTCCGGCGGGGCTGTGGACGCGCCTGCGCCCGGCAACCTCACGTTGAAAGCCTGTGTCCACTGCGGTGACACTTTTTCCGCAGCTGGGTGGCAGAGGTAGTGAATCCTTCCCTCGCGTGCCTTTCATGCCTTCCATCACCCATACGTTCCGGCTCAGCCTGCTGGCTGCTGCCCTGGCCGCCACACCCGGCTTCGCCCAGGATGCCCCGCTGCAGGCGGTCGCCTCCACCGAGCAGGCCGAAAGCCCGCTGGGCCTGGCCTTGAGCACGTTTGCCGCCCAGCGCGGCGTCGCCCTGTCGTTCGATCCGACGCTGGCCGCCGGGCGCACCGCGCCGGCGCTGTCAGGCACCTTCAGTACCGAACAAGGCTTTGCCCGCCTGCTGGCCGGTACCGGGCTGCGCCTGCAGCCACTGCCCGATGGCAGCTACACCCTGGCAGCGGCCGACGCGCGCCCCGCCGGCAGCACGCGGCGCACCCAGCCCCTGCGCGTGGGCGGTGACGGCCAGGCCTTTCACTACGCCGAAGGCCTGCGGCTGGACGAGGACTACATGCGCGCCCAGGCCACCGGCAACGGTGACATCGGCCGCCTGCTGCGGATCAATCCCGCCGTCCAGTTCGACAACGCCCAGCAGAGCAGCTTCACCCCCGGCGACATCTCGCCGGCCAATGTCAGCATCAACGGCGCGCCGTTTTACCAGAACGCCTTCGTGGTCGATGGCATGAACTTCAACAACGACATCGACCCCGGTGGCGATCCTTCGCCTTACCGCCTCGCGACCGCCCCCGGCAACAGCCAGGCCTTCGCCCTGGACACGGACCTGCTGGCCGACCTCACCGTGCTGGACAGCAACGTCCCGGCGGCCTACGGCGGCTTCAGCGGTGGCGTCATCGAGGCCAACGTCCGCACACCGAAGGATCACTTCTCCGGCAGCGTGTCCTACCAGACCACGCGTTCGTCCTGGACCCGATACCTGCTGGACGAAAGCATGCGCGAGGACTACGCCAACGCGTCGTCGTGGGGCGATGGCCAGCCCGAGTTCACCAAGGAAACCTGGCGCGCCACGCTGGAAGGCAAAGTGACCGACACGCTGGGCGTACTGGCCAACTTCACCCGCAAGCGATCCACGATTCCGACGTACTTCTATTCGGCGCACCTGGTCGACAGCTACGGTGAAGAACGGGAAATCCAGCGCCAACGCTCGGACCAGGCGATGGTGAAGGCAGTCTGGGAGGCCAGTGACCGGCTGACGGTCGATGCGTCGTTCACCCACGCGCCCTCGGAAAACCAGCTGTTCCGTTCCAACATCCGTGGCGCCGGTGTGCGCATCGACGGTGGCGGCACGATGGTCAACCTGGGTGCCACCTGGCTGGCGGACTGGGGCACGATCACCCAGCGCTTGAGCTGGAGCCGCAGCGAACAGTCGCGTGATGCGCAGAGCGATGATTACTTCACCTGGCAGCATTCGGCCACCAAGGACTGGGGCACGAACGCCTCCACCCTGGAAGGCGAGTTCGGTGACATCGAACAGTTGCAGCGTCGCCTCACCTACAGCGCCCAGGTGCAGAGCAACCCGTTCGACTTCGGCGGTGGCGTGCATCAGCTGACCAGCGGCGTGGAGCTGACCCGGGAAAGGTTCGACTACCGCCGCCTGACCGAGAACAGCACTTACACCACCCCGGCGCGCACTACGACCTGCACCCTGGATACCGGTGAGGTCGATACCGCCTGTGACATGGGCCGGACCACGCTCGGGGCCTGGCCCGGCCAGTACTTCACGCGCCGCACCCGCTACGCCACCGGCCACATCGGCTTCAACGTGGAAAGCTTCGCTGCGCACATCGACGACGACATGCGCTACGGCAACGTCTCGATCCGCCCGGGCCTGCGCATCGAGCGCGACAGCTACATCGGCCAGACCACCGTCGCACCACGCTTCGCACTCAGCTGGGAACCGCGCGACGGCACCCTGCTGACCTTCGGTGCCAACCGCTACTACGGCCGCAACATGGCCACCTGGAAACTGCGCGACGGGGTCAACCAGCTGCGCTACAACAGCGAGCGCCGCACCAGCCTCAACGGGGCCTGGACCACCGGCACCCAGGCCGGCAATGACACCTACTTCAACATCGACAAGGTGGGTTACGCCGATGAACTGATGCTGGCGTGGCGGCAGGACTGGGCGGGCTGGCGCTTCAACCTGAAGGCCGTCAACCGTCGGCTGCGCGACCAGGTCATCAACGTGAGCGGGCGCATCACCGGCATCACCCCGGACGATCCCACTCTGGCCAGCAACTACACGACCTGGTCCAGCACCGGCAGCGGCCTGAGCAACATCTACTCGCTGACCGCACAGCCGCTGCTGGGCTGGTCGGCCGGGGCCACGCATACCCAGGCGCTGTTCGCGCTGGACTGGACCGATGTGCGCAAGGCGGTGCCGTTCTACGACGACAGCGCCGACCTGTTCTACCTGAACCCGTGGATCCGCTACGACGGCCGCTACATGCGCTACCAGCAGAAGCCCGCCGACAACTACACCCGCCCGTGGACGGCGCGCATCAACACCATCACCCGCATCACGCCGCTGGACCTGAGCGTGACCAACATGCTGGTGTACTCGGCCGGCTACCGCAGGATCGCCAGGACATCGCTGACCGAGATGTACCAGGGCGAGCGCATCGAGGTGTGGGAGGAGCGGCAGTTCTCCCCGTCGCTGACCTGGAACGTCCGCCTGGGCTGGGAACGTGAACTGTCCGCACAGGCCGGTACGTTGCACGCAAACGTGGACATCAACAACGTGCTGAACCGCCGCAACGTCTACGGCGCCTCCCCGGCAGTCGGCAATGTGCCCCTGTATGACATCGGCCGGCAGTTCTGGCTGGAAGTGGGCTACCGCTACTGACCGTATCGTGCCGATGACCACTGCAGCGGCGCCCCGCGTGCGCGCCCGACTACCCCTGCGCCTGGTCCTGTCCGCCGCCGCCCTGTTGCTGGGCGGTGCGGGCGGGCTCGCACCCGCACGGGACACACCCTGCCCCGATGTGCTGCCCGAGCGCCCGGACATCGCCTGCCTGCGCGCGCTCTACAGCAGTCCCAGCACGCACTGGCCCACGCCGCAGGTCGAACCCGGCGTGGCTTGGCAGGAACTCGCGCCACTGCCGGTACCGGTCGATCCGGCAGGTAATCCATCAGCCCCGGCCAAGGTCGCGCTGGGGCGTCGATTGTTCTTCGATCCGATCCTGTCGAAATCACGGCAGCTGGCGTGTGCCAGTTGCCACGACCCGGACCTGGGCTGGGCCGATGGCCGCCGCGTCTCGTTCGGCCACGACCGTCAATCCGGCCGCCGCAACGCGCCCAGCGTCGCCACCAGCGCACATGTGGCGCCGCTGTTCTGGGATGGGCGCGCGGCCACGCTGGAAGCGCAGGCGCTGCATCCCATCGCCGATCCCATCGAAATGGGCTTCAGTACGCAGGGCGCGGTGCGTCGCCTGCGCCGCGATGCGTCCTACCGGCATGAGTTCAACGAGGTGTTTGCGCAGCCGCGCATCGATGCGGCCCAGCTCGGCCAGGCCATTGCGGCCTTCGAGCGCAGCCTGTCGCCACGCAACAGCCGCTTTGATCGCTTTCTGCGCGGCAATGCGCGCGCACTCGACGATGCCCAGCTGCGCGGCCTGCACCTGTTCCGCACGCAGGCCGGCTGCATGAACTGCCACAACGGGCCCGCCCTGACCGACAACGGCTTTCACAATCTGGGCCTGCACTTCCACGGTCGCCCGCGCCAGGATCTGGGCCGATATGAAGTCACCGCTGACCCGGCCGACAGCGGCCGCTTCCGAACGCCCTCGCTGCGCGGCGTGGCAAACACCGCGCCGTACATGCATAACGGCCTGATCCCGCGCCTGTCCGGCGTGCTGGCGTTCTACAACGTGGGCGGCGGGCAGCCGCGTGCACCGGCCTCGCTGCCAGCGGATGCGCCGCCCTTCCCGCTGCCTGATCCGCTGCTCAAGCCGCGCGGCCTCAGCCGCCAGGATCTGCAGGACATTGAAGCCTTCCTGCAGAGCCTGTAGCTGCAATCAGCCGCGCGTGATCGCCGTGCGGATCGCACGCAGCTGCTGCTTCACCGCGCGCTCCTGCGTGGCATCCATGCGCAGCAAGGCCTTCTGCCCAACCGAACGGGCCTGCAGATCGGGATCGGCGAAGCGATAGCGGCCACGTTCATCACGCACCACCGCCAGCGGCCGCGCCGGTTCCGGGGTCTGCAGCAGATGATCGATCACTGCCACCAGGCGGTCGTTGAAGTAACCCTGCGGTCGCCCGAGGTCGACGTAGGCCTGCTGGATCAGCGGATAGAAGCGCCTGTACGCTGTGCCCGCTGCCGCCGGATCGAGCGCGGTGAAGGCCTGTACATAGGGCGCGTAACGGGCGGCATTGACTGCAGCAATCTGCTCGCTACCCTCGCCCGTTTCCACCTGCAGGCCGCCAGGCAATGGCCGGGTGGCCAGCGCCGATGGCGGAATGCTGGACTTGTCGAGGTTGTCCACATGGGTGACCAGGCGCTGGATCAGGTGGTCACGCAGCAGCAGTGCCAGTCCACTTTCGCCCTGGAACAGACCACTCAGTGCAGTCCATGCGGTGGTATCGCTGTCTTCCATCTTCGGCAGCGCCGGATCGGCAGCGGCATCGGTGTCCAGCGGATGCTGGATGGCCGGTATCGAGGGCGTGGGCTCCGTAGTGTGCGCTGCAGGTGGTGCCGCGGTCGAAGGCACGGCTGCCTGAGTCGGCACCTGCACGCGATCGGCCAGGCCCTGCCATTGATCGCGGAACAACCACGCGCCCACGCCCCCCACCATCACGATGCCCAACACCCACGGCCACACGGCCTTTCCACGCTGCTGCATGCTGCAGTACCTCGCTTTTCACTTGCACGTCCCCAGTATGACCCGCTTCACCTGATGCGGTTCCCCGGCTGTTGGGGCTGCGTTGTGCTTGGCGTGGACACCATGCTCACGCCTGCTTTGCGTGCGACGCGCGAGGATGCATGCAGTTCTTCGCGGAGAGGACCATGCACTACGCGCTTTATTACTGGACCGGCATCCAGGGCCGTGGCGAATTCGTGCGGCTGGCACTGGAAGATGCCGGTGCCGAATACGCTGACATGGCACGCATCCACGGCGATGCGGTGATGGAGCCCTTTCTGCGCGGAAAGGCTGAGGGCGGGCAGCCCTTCGCTCCGCCTTTCCTGAAGGCCGGCCGGCAGGTGATCGCCCAGGTCGGTGCGATCCTGGATTTCCTCGGGCCCCCGCTGGATCTGGTACCGCAGGCTGCGGCCCGTCGGGTGCAGGCGCTGCAGCTGCAGTTGACCATCGCCGATCTGGTGGCCGAGGTGCACGATACCCACCATCCCATCGCCGCGTCGAAGTACTACGAAGACCAGAAAAGCGAAGCCAAGGCACGCGCCGCATCGTTGCGCGGCGAGCGCCTGCCGAAGTTCCTCGGCTATTTCGAACGGGTGCTGTCGGCCAACGGCGGCCGGCACGCGCTGCGCGAGCATTCCTACGTGGATCTGTCACTGTTCCAGCTGCTGAGTGGGCTGGATTACATGTTCCCGAAACGGATGCAGGCGCTTGCGCCCACCCTGCCCCTGCTAAGGGCGCTGCAGGAGCGGGTGGCGAAGCGGCCGAACATCGCTGCCTACCTGGCCTCGGAGCGGCGGCTGGCGTTCAACGAGAACGGCATCTTCCGCCATTACCCCGAGCTTGATGGGGACACCTGACGCCCGGCATGGCCCGGCGTCCCCCGTCAATGTCCGGCGTCAGCCAGCGGCTTCACCGGCTGCTTCTGCAGCGACAGCAGCCCCAGCAGCACGGCCAATGCCACGTAGGCCCCGGCGAACTGCCAACTGATGATACGCGCCAGACCCTGCAGATCCCATGGCAGGTAGATGCCCCCGCGCGGGTCGACCGAATGGATCAGGCCGAACAGCGTCAGACCCGCCGCCACCAGCAGGAAGCCGCAGGCGCGGCGCAGGCGGCCATCGACCATCGCCGACACCGTGGCGATCCACAGCATCGAGGTGATGATGAAACCGTTGCCCAGCGCGAAGATCACCGCCAGTTCCGGCAGGCCGTGTCCATCGACATGGGTCAGCAACGCGGCCATCTGCTCGGCGGGAATCCAGCCCGGCGCCTTGATCGCCAGCAGGTAGGCCGCCGACGGCAGGAAGCCCAGCACCATCGCACCGGCGTGCTGGCGCGGCGTCGCCTGGAACGCCTGGGTGGTGATGTCGATGGACACGTACACGATGATCGGTGCCAGCACCGCCAGCGGCAGCCACTGCACCAGGCCGGAGATGATGCCGAGCATGCCGCCGATGCCGACGAACAGGCCCGTCAGCAGCGTGTAGCCGCTGCGTGCGCCCATGTGCTTGTAAGCAGGCTGGCCGATATACGGCGTGGTCTGGGCGACGCCACCGCAGACACCGGCCACCAGCGTGGCCACCGCTTCCACCAGCAGGATGTCGCGGGTGCGGTAGTCATCACCGGCCGCGCGTGCGCTCTCGGACACGTTGATGCCCCCGACCACCATCAGCAGGCCGAACGGCAGCAGCAGCGGCAGGTAGGTCATCGCCGTCGGCAGGCCGTCGATGAAACCCAGCGTGGGCAGCGGCAGCACCACCTGCGGCGGCACCCAGGCCGGAATGGCAAAGCCCGGCACACCGAAGCCGGCCAGGCCCAGCCCGTAATACAGCACGGTGCCGAACACGAAGGCCAGCAGCACGCCCGGGCCACGAATCGGCAGCTTGCCCTTGGCGATCAGCACGTACAGCAGCAGGCCGAGCGTGGTGAAGCCCACCAGCGGCGAACGCAGGGTTTCCAGCAGCGGCAGCAGGCCCATCAACACCAGCGCGATGCCGGCGATGGAGCCGAGCAGCGCCGCACGCGGCAGCGCACGGGTCACCGCTTCACCGAAGAAAGACAGGATCAGCTTCAGCACGCCCATGATGACCAGCGCGGCCATGCCCAGCTGCCAGGTCGCGATGGCCGCGGCATGCGGGTCCATGCCCTGCTGCTTGAAGGCGACGAACGCCGGGCCGAGCACCAGCAGGGCCATGCCGATGCTGGTCGGTGCATCCAGGCCCAGCGGCATGGCGGTGACATCATCGCGGCCGGTGCGCGCGGCCAGACGCCGCGCCATCAGGGTGTAGAGCAGGTTGCCGACCAGCACGCCCAAGGCGGTGCCGGGGAACATGCGGCCAAACACCACGTCGGCGGGGAACTGGAACAGGCCGATGAGGGCCATGGCGATGAAGCCAAGGATGGACAGGTTGTCGACGACCAGGCCAAAGAAGCCGTTGAAGTCGCCAGCGACGAACCAGCGCCGTGGCGCAGCGGAAGCGGAAGCGGACATGGAAGGGGCGGTGGGGGTGGGGACCGCCGATGGTAGGCCCAGCGGGGCCCGGGCGCCAATTCCGGCGAAGAATGACCGGATCCAGCCAACTGAAAGGCCCCGCGTGGCGCCCCCCGAGGTAGAGTCGACTGTCAGTCGACTGGCTTGCAGGGCTTGGCCTGGCGGTAGGCTCTCGTTGAGCAGCCGGGCATGGCCCGGCTCTTCAGGCGATATTTCCGATCATCTCCGCGCCATCCACGCATGGCGTGGATCTACTGGCCTATTTCTTCAGGAAGTTGTCCACCAGCAGGTGCTTCACATCATCGAAGCGGCCGTTCAACACCGCCTTGGCCGCATACAGCGCAGTGCCCGCCACCTGCTTGGCCTCGATCTGCGGCGGCATCACCAGCTCGGCGCGGCTGGTATGCACGTCCAGCAAGGCCGGGCCGCGCTGGGCCAGGAAGTCCAGCACCGCCTCCTCCAGGTCTTCGCTGCGCGTCACCGTGCGGCCGTGGAAGCCGATCACTTCAGCAAGACGACCGAAGTCAGGGTTCTTCAGGTCGGTATAGTTGTCCAGCAGGCCCTCTACCTTCTGCTCCAGCTCGACGAAGTTCAACGAGCCGTTGTTGAACACCACGACCTTGATCGGCAGGTTTTCCTGTACCGCCGTCAGCAGATCGCCCAGCAGCATGGCCAGGCCGCCATCCCCGGACAATGAGATCACCTGTCGGCCGGGGAATGCCTTCTGCAGGCCCAATGCCTGCGGCATCGCATTGGCCATCGTGCCGTGCAGCAGGCTGGTCAGGGTACGCCTGCGGCCGTTCACCCGGATGTGCCGCAGCACCCACACCATTGGCGAGCCGCCGTCGGCGGTGAACAAGGCATCATCACTGGCATGCTTCGACAGCAGTGCGGTCAGGTGCTGCGGGTGAATCAGTTCGCCCTCGCCGGGCTGCTCTTCCTGCTCGCGCGTCTGCAGCGCCTTGTCGCGGTGGGTGATGCACTCGTCCAGGAACGTGCTGTCCTCGCGCGGCGGCAGCATCGGCAGCAGCGCATCGAGGGTCGGTGCGATGTCGCCGACCACACCGAGATTCACCGGGTGGCGGCGGCCGAGGTGACTGCCATCGCGGTCGACCTGGATGATGGTGGCCTTGTCAGGGTAGAACTGGCCCCAGGCAAAGTCGGCACCCAGCAGCAGCAGCGTGTCGCACGCCATCAGCGTGTGGAAGCCGGATTCAATGCCGAAGATACCGGTCATGCCCATGTTGTAGGGGTTGTCCGGCTCAACGAAGTCCTTGGCGCGCGAGGTGTGCGCCACCGGCGCCTGCAGCCGCCGTGCGAGCTCCAGCAACTGCGCATGCGCGCCCTGGCAGCCGGCACCGGCATAGATGCCGATGCGCTTGCCCTGCCCCAGCAACTCGGCAATGCGCTGCAGTTCCGCATCGGAGGGGCGCAGCACCGGCTGGGCGTAGTGCACCGAGAACGGCACATCGTGCTTCACCTCCGCCTCGCTGATATCGGCCGGCAGGATCACCACCGCCACACCACGGCGGCTGATCGCGGCCTGGCAGGCCAGCGCGACCACCCGCCGCGCCTGTTCGGGGCTGTGCACCTGTTCGCAGAACACCGTGCAGCTGCCGTACACCGCTTTGAAATCCACTTCCTGCGGGAACTCCATGCCCAGTTCGCTGGTGACGATCTGGCTGGCGATCAGCACCATCGGCGCGCGGTTGCGGTTGCTTTCAAAGATGCCGTTGATGAAGTGCAGGCCACCGGGCCCGCAGGAACCTGCGCAGGCAGTCAGCTGCCCGCTCACCAGCGAATCAGCGCCCGCAGCGAAGGCCGCCACCTCCTCGTGGCGCACGTGCACCCATTCGATCTCACTGCGATGCATCGCATCGGTCACGTGGTTCAGGGTGTCGCCGACGATGCCGTAGCAACGACGGACGCCCGCCTGTTGAAGGGTATCGACAACGATCTCGGCCACGCGCTTGCTCATCGGACACATCCTCGAACGGGGGAGCCCCCAAGGCTAGACCCGACGAAGTGATGCTCCCGCCAAAAAAGGGGACGGAGGGGATCAAGTCGTTTATGGCAGATACGACTTAATCCCCTCCGTCCCCTATTTCAGTGGGTCAGAACGAGA
Organism: Stenotrophomonas sp. NPDC077659; assembly: GCF_050268705.1. Taxonomy (NCBI): domain Bacteria; kingdom Pseudomonadati; phylum Pseudomonadota; class Gammaproteobacteria; order Lysobacterales; family Lysobacteraceae; genus Stenotrophomonas; species Stenotrophomonas sp. NPDC077659. The sequence continues at coordinate 16,797 of NZ_JBNNHG010000050.1, forward strand.
CGTCGACTGCCTGCCGCGACCACAGCACCGACTGGTGGTGGGTCTGCTGCTTCCATGCCAGGCGGATCGCTTCGATGTCCGCACGGCGCTGCGGGCTGTCTTCGTGCAGCACCACCAGTACCTTGGTGCGCAGGCGGTTGGGCGCCGCATCACCACGGAACAGCCACTGGCCGTACGCATCGAACACGGTCAGGCCATCGGGGAAGCGCGGGGTCACTTCCTTGTCCAGGAACGCGCGCCACTGCGCCTCGCTGATCGTGTCGGCCTGCGGACGGTCGCCCGCGCCCTGCTCTTCGCCCACGCCGAAGTACAGCTCACTGCGCACCCAGCCCGTGCCCTTGGACGGCCGCGCGGCATCGCCCTGCATCTCGGCGGTGGTGGCATAGGCGCTGGGCGCCTTTGAGGACAGGCTCGCACAGCCGCTGGTGGCCAGCAGCACGGCGAAGATCAGGCCAAGATGTTTCATGGGGACAGCACTCCGGGAAGGGGAAAAAGCACGACAAAGGGGCACGGAGGGTACACCTGCGTTTCTGTTGCGGTTGCAACCAACCTCTCATGCCGCAGAGGCATCAGCTGATGTGATCGGGAACGGGGCTTGCGCCACACCCCTTCCTCACGCCAAGATAATATATCGCTTCATCCGGATGGATGTACGTGAAACCATTCCTCCCCCGCCCCTCCCACGTCGTTGTTGCTGGAGTCTGCATGTCCCCCCGCCTGTCCGCGTCGCCGCTCGGCCTCGCCATCGCGCTCGCCCTGTCCCCCGCCCTCGCCTCTGCCCAGGATGCGGCCACCAACCTGGACACGGTGATCGTCACCGGCACCCGCGCTGCCGACCGCACCGTGCTCGAATCCACCTCGCCGGTGGACGTGCTCACCGCCGAGGACATCCGCAAGGCCGGCGTGGTCAATGGCGAGCTGGGCAGTGCATTGCAGGCCCTGCTGCCGTCGTTCAACTTCCCGCGCCAGTCCAACTCCGGCGGCGCCGACCACGTGCGTGCCGCCCAGCTGCGCGGCCTGTCGCCCGACCAGGTGCTGGTGCTGGTGAACGGCAAGCGCCGCCACCACACCGCGCTGGTCAACACCGACAGCAAGATCGGCAAGGGCACCACCCCGGTCGACTTCAATTCGATCCCGGTCAGCGCCATCAAGCGCATCGAAGTGCTGCGTGACGGTGCCGGCGCGCTGTACGGCTCCGATGCGGTGGCCGGCGTGATCAATGTGATCCTGGACAACGGAGCTGACGGCGGCGAGATCGAAGCCAGCTACGGTGCCAACCACACCGACCTCAAGCCGATCGGCCGAACCCTCACCGATGGCCAGACGGGCAACATCAGCGCCAAGGTCGGCACCTCGCTGGGCGAGGACGGTGGCTTCCTGCGCGTGGGCCTGGAATACAAGAAGCGAAACGGCACCAACCGCGCCGGCTACGACCTGATTCCGCCGTGGGACCAGACCGAGGCCAACCTGGCACTGCAGGGCAAGCGCAACTACGTGCTCGGCGATGGCACCAGCAAGGACATCAACCTGTGGCTGAACACCGAGATCCCGGTAGGAAGGACCGCAACGTTGTATGCCTTCGGCACCTTCAACCAGCGTGATACCGAAGGCGCCAACTACTTCCGCTATCCCGACAGCGACGCCAACTGGAAGCAGGTCTACCCGAACGGTTACCGCCCGATTTCCGAGGGCGAGAACCGCGACGTGCAGACCGTGGCCGGCGTGCGCGGCCAGTGGGGCGAATGGAGCTACGACGGCAGCGTGGATTACGGCCAGAATGATTTCACCTACCGCCTGCGCGATTCGCTCAACGCCTCGCTGGGCCCGACCAGCCCGACCCGCTTCAAGACCGCCGATTACCAGTATGCGCAGACCGTGGGCAACCTCGACCTGAGCCGCGTGTTCTCGCAGAGCGACAGCATCACCCATACCCTGGGGCTGGGTGCCGAAGTGCGCCACGAGCGCTATGAAACGCGCCCGGGTGACCCGGCCAGCTACGCCGCTGGCCCCTACACCGACCGTCCGACCGGCTCGCAGGCCGGTGGCGGCCTGACCCCGCAGGATGCAACCTCGCTGGCCCGCGACGTGGCCAGTGCCTATGCCAGCCTGGCCAGCCAGTTCGGCGATCACTTCTCCACCGATTTGGCCGCGCGTTACGAGCACAGCGACGATTTCGGTGGCGAGCTGACCGGCAAGCTGGGCCTGCGCTACGAGTTCACCCCGGCCTTCGCCCTGCGCGGTGCCATCTCCAACAACTTCCGTGCACCGTCGCTGGCGCAGATCGGCTACGAATCCACCTCCACCGGCTACAACGCCGCCGGCCAGCTGGTGCAGGGCCGTCTGCTGTCGGTCAACAACCCGATCGCACGCGGCCTGGGCGCGCAGGATCTGAAGCCGGAAAAATCGCTGAACACCTCGCTGGGCTTCACCAGCCGCATCGGTGAGCACTTCGACCTGTCGCTGGACTTCTTCCAGATCGATATCGACGACCGCATCGCCCTGTCGGAAAGCATCACCGGTGATGCACTGACCGACTTCGTGGCCGCCAGTTACGGCGTCACCGGCCTGCAGAGCGCCAGCTTCTTCGTCAACGCCGCCGACACCCGCACCCGCGGTGCCGAGCTGGTGACCAACTGGCGCCAGGCCCTGGGCGATGGCCAGCTGCTGCTGACCGGCACCTACGCTTACACCAAGACCACGCTGAAGAACGTGCTGGCCACCCCGGCCCAGCTGCAGGCACTGGACGCGGATTACGTGCTGTTCGGCATCGAAGAAACCAACACCCTGACTGATGCGACCCCGCGCAGCCGTGCTGGCTTCTCGGCCGGCTGGAGCAACGACCACTGGTCCTTGAGCAGCCGCGTGAACCGCTATGGCAGCGCCACCCGCGTGTTCAATTTCGGCGACGGCTACATCCCGCGCCAGACCTACCAGGCCGAATGGCAGCTGGATGCGGAAGTGGAGTACCGCTTCAACACCCGGTGGAGCGTGGCCATCGGCGGGCAGAACCTGACGGACAACTATCCGGACAAGTCCAACGACGATATCTACTACTACGGCAATCTGCCGTATGACGTGCTGTCGCCGATCGGCAGCAACGGCGCGTACTACTACGGCCGCGTGCGTTACGCGTTCTGACCTGCAGACCGGCCTGCCCATCACCGTGATGGGCAGGTCTGGGTAGAGTCGACCGTTGGTCGACTGCTCTTCGATCAGCCCGCGAAAACCCCGCGCTGCGCGCGATAGTCGACCAACGGTCGACTCTACCCGGCGGTGGGCGCTATTCGTTCTGACCCGTA
>NZ_JBNNHG010000050.1:20192-24324 GCF_050268705.1 Stenotrophomonas sp. NPDC077659
ACAGCCCGTGAAAATCCCGCGCTGCGCGCGATAGTCGACCAACGGTCGACTCTACCCTGTCGTGGTTTCCCACTTCCCCCCAGTTCGTGGCCTTTCCTCGACCTGCCCTACACGCCAGCACTGGCATGCTGGTCGGCATGGCTGAACCGCTCCCCCTGCGTCCGCCACCGCCATTGCTGGACGACGCCTGTGCGTTGTTCCTCGATGTCGACGGCACCCTCATCGAATTCGCTGCGCGCCCGGATGCCGTGCAGCTCCTGCCGGAGGTGCGTGAAGCCATCGGCCGTATCAGTGACCGCCTTGAAGGTGCGGTCGCCCTCGTCAGTGGACGTCCCCTTGAACAGCTGGACCAGTTGTTCGCCCCCCTGCAACTTCCGGCCGCCGGCCTGCACGGCCACGAACTGCGTGCCCAGGACGGCTGCGTGTTGCGCGAGGAACAGGACGATGACACCGCCGAATGGCTGCACGCCCTGCACCACCAGGCCATGAGCTTCGCCCACGGCTACCCCGGCGTGCTGGTGGAGGAAAAGGGCGCTGGCCTGGCCCTGCACTGGCGCGGCGCACCGCATGCCGCCAGTGACGTACGCGCCTTTGCCAAGCGCCACGTGCGCGCCCGCCCCAGCTATCGCCTGCAGCCGGGTGACCACGTCGTCGAGTTTGTTCCCGTGGGCACCGACAAGGGCCGTGCGCTGCGCCGGCTGATGCAGTACCTGCCCTTCCGTGGCCGCCTGCCGGTGTTCCTCGGCGATGACCTCACAGATGAGTTCGGCTTCGAGGCCGCCAACGGACAGCACGGCTGGAGTGTGCTGATCGGCGAACGAGAACCCAGCGCGGCCGTGTTCGCGCTGCCTGACATACGCAGCGTGCACGCCTGGCTGCGCGAGAATGCGTATTGACCCGGCCACCCCCACGGCCGCAACCGAGATGTACCGCGTGATGAACCCACCCGATCTTGACCTGGGCGTGGTCGGCAACGGCAGCTTCGGCGCCCTGGTCGACAAACATGCCCGCGTTGTCTGGAGCTGCCTGCCCACCTTCGACGGCGACCCCACCTTCTGCGCCCTTCTGGGGCCCAACCAGCAGACCGGCGGCGATTTTGCCATCGAACTGGAAGACTTCGCCAGCAGCGAGCAGGAGTATCTGACCAACACCGCGATCCTGCGCACCGTGCTGCATGACCACCACGGCGGATCGCTGGAGATCCTCGACTTCGCCCCTCGCTGGCGCCAGAACGACCGTTTCTACCGGCCGGTCAGCCTGATCCGCCAGGTACGGCCGCTGACCGGCAGCCCGCGCATCACCGTGCTGGCGCGGCCGCTGGCGGACTGGGGCGCGCGCGTGCCCGAATCGACCTGGGGCAGCAACCACGTGCGCTGGATCCTGCCCGAGCATGTGCTGCGGCTGACCACCGATGTGCCGGTACGCATGGTGCGCGAAGGCCTGCCATTCGTGCTCAACCATCCTGTCCATCTGATCCTGGGCGTGGATGAGTCGCTCAACCGGTCCATCAGCGGCTACGTACAGGAAGCCTTCCAGCGTACCCGCGACTACTGGCGCGAATGGGTCCGCTACCTGTCCATTCCACTGGAATGGCAGGACGCGGTCATCCGCAGTGCGATTACCCTGAAGCTGTGCCAGTACGAGGACAGCGGCGCGATCATCGCGGCGATGACCACCTCCATTCCCGAAGCCCCCGGCAGCGTACGCAACTGGGATTACCGCTACTGCTGGCTGCGCGATGCCGCCTTCGTGGTGCGCGCGTTGAACCGCCTTGGCGCAACCCGCACCATGGAGCAGTTCCTCGGCTACATCTTCAACCTGGCCACCACCGACGGCACCCTGCAGCCGCTGTACGGCATCGGTTTCGAGGCCAAGCTGGACGAGGATGAAGTACCCAGCCTGTCCGGCTACCGCGGCATGGGCCCGGTGCGCCGCGGCAACCTGGCCTGGGTACAGCGCCAGCACGATGTCTATGGCAGCGTGGTGCTGGCATCCACCCAGCTGTTCTTCGACCGCCGCCTGCAGGACCCGGGCGATGCGCACACCTTCGCGCGGCTGGAGCCGCTGGGCGAGCAGGCCTTCGCCCTGCACGACGTACCCGATGCGGGCCTGTGGGAATTCCGTGGCCGTACCGAAGTGCACACCTACACCAGCGCGATGTGCTGGGCTGCCTGCGACCGCCTGTGCAAGATCGCCGTGCGGCTCAAGCGCGACGACCGCGCGACCTACTGGCGCGAACGTGCCGACATCATCCACGCGCGCATCATGGCCGAGGCGTGGAGCGACGAGCTGGGCCATTTCACTGACACCTTCAACGGCCATCGGCTGGATGCGTCCCTGCTGCTGCTGGCCGACATCGGCTTCATCGATGCCCTCGATGCCCGCTTCATCGCCACCGTCGAAGCCATCGGCCGCGATCTCAAGCATGGCAATTCGCTGTACCGCTACGTGACCCCGGATGATTTCGGCGAACCAGAAACCAGCTTCACCATCTGCACGTTCTGGTACATCGATGCGCTGGCGGCAATCGGCCGCATGGATGAGGCGCGCGAGATGTTCGAGCTGCTGCTGAAGCAGCGCAACCACCTGGGCCTGCTCTCGGAGGATCTGGCCTTCGATGGCGGCGAGGCGTGGGGCAACTTCCCGCAGACCTATTCGCACGTTGGCCTGATCACGGCGGCCATGCGCCTGTCGCGCTCCTGGCAGGAGGCGTCGTGAGCCGTCTCGTTGTGGTGTCCAACCGTGTGGCCGTGCCCGGTGAAAGCCGCGCCGGTGGCCTGGCCGTCGGCCTGCTGGCTGCGCTGAAGGAGCGCGGCGGCATGTGGTTCGGCTGGAGCGGCAAGAACGCCAAGGATGCCAGCGGCACCCTGCACCAGCAGAAGGACGGTGACATCGAGTACGTCACCATGGATCTGGCCAAACGCGATGTGGATGGCTACTACAACGGCTTTTCCAACCGCACGCTGTGGCCGCTGCTGCACTTCCGCCTGGATCTGGTCGACTACGACCGGGGTACCCGCGAGACCTATCACAAGGTCAATGCACTGTTCGCCGACAAGCTCGCGCCGCTGCTGCGCGAGGACGACATCGTCTGGATCCACGATTACCATCTTATCCCGCTGGGCGCGATGCTGCGCGAGCGCGGGATCGGCTGCAGGATCGGCTTCTTCCTGCATATCCCGATGCCGTCGGCCGACCTGCTGCAGGCCATGCCCGACCACCTGCGGCTGTTTTCCTCGCTGTATGCCTACGACCTGGTCGGCTTCCAGACCCAGCGCGATGCCGACCGCTTCCAGACCTACCTGCGCCTGTTCGGCGGCGGCCGCATACTGGAAGACGGCCGCCTGGAGGCCCCGGGTGGACGCCGCTTCCGTGCCGCCGCCTTCCCCATCGGTATCGACACCGGGCACATTGCCCGCCAGGCCGCCACGGCCGCCACCAAGGCCTCGGTGAAGGATCTGCGCAGCAGCCTGCGCAACCGCCAGCTGGCCATCGGTGTAGACCGGCTGGACTATTCCAAGGGCCTGCCCGAGCGCTTCCTCGGCTTCGAACGCTACCTGCAGCGCCACCCCGACCAGCGCGGCTCGCTGACCTACCTGCAGATCGCCCCGGTCTCGCGTGGCGACGTGTCCGAGTACCGGCAGCTGCGCAGCCAGCTTGAACAGATCGCCGGGCACATCAACGGTGGTCACGCCGAGCCGGACTGGACCCCGCTGCGCTACGTCAACCAGAACTTCACCCATGCCACGCTGACCGGCTTCTACCGCGCCGCCGCCGTTGGCCTGGTGACCCCGCTGCGTGATGGCATGAATCTGGTGGCCAAGGAGTACGTAGCCTCGCAGGACCCGGATGATCCCGGCGTACTGGTGCTTTCACTGCTGGCCGGTGCCGCCGACGAACTGAAGCAGGCGCTGCTGGTGAACCCGCATGATCTGGACGGTGTGGCCGATGCCATCGCCACCGCAGCAACGATGTCACTGCGCCGGCGCCAGGAACGCTGGCACGCAATGATGGACCACCTGCGCGCTTACGACATCAACCACTGGCGCCGCAGCTACCTGGAAGCGCTGGAAGGGTCTCAGCAGCTGGCCCTCGGCCAAGCCGATGTCCGCCTGCAGCGATGCATTGTCGC
>NZ_JBNNHG010000051.1:0-24174 GCF_050268705.1 Stenotrophomonas sp. NPDC077659
CGCACGGCGTTGTCCGAATCGAGTGCGGAACTGCAGCAGGCACAGCAGCGATATCGGTGCGGCCAAGCCGGCCAACAACGGCGTCGATCCGGTGCTGCTGCGCCCGATCGACGATCTGGAGCTGACTGTGCGTTCGGCCAACTGCCTGAAGGCTGAAAGCATCTACTACATCGGCGATCTGATCCAGAAGACCGAAGTGGAGCTGCTGAAGACCCCGAACCTGGGCAAGAAGTCGCTCACCGAGATCAAGGAAGTGCTGGCTCAGCGCGGCCTGTCCCTCGGCATGAAGCTGGAGAACTGGCCGCCGGCCGGCGTCGCCAGCCACGGCATGCTGGGCTGATATCGGTAACGCCTGGAGGCTCCACCGTTCGCGGTGGAGCCTTCAACGCAACACAACAATGCCGCGACGAACCACAGGTTCGCGGGCAGGTCGTCCAGGATGGGCGGCCAGGACCAACCGCAGTCCGCGCAGTAACGCCAGGATGGCGACAACGATCCGCACAGCCTCATCATTAACGAAGGAATATCACCATGCGTCACCAGAAGTCTGGCCGTAAGTTCAGCCGTACCAGCGCCCACCGCGAAGCGATGTTCAAGAACATGGCCGCGTCGCTGTTCAAGCACGAGCTGATCAAGACCACCCTGCCGAAGGCCAAGGAACTGCGCCGCGTTGCCGAGCCGCTGATCACCCTGGCCAAGGTCGACTCCGTCGCCAACCGCCGTCTGGCTTTCGCCCGTCTGCGCGACAACGAAGCCGTGGGCAACCTGTTCTCCATCCTTGGCCCGCGCTACGCGAACCGTCCGGGTGGCTACCTGCGTCTGCTGAAGTGTGGCTTCCGCGCCGGCGACAACGCTCCGATGGCCTACGTCGAGCTGGTTGACCGTCCGGCCGTGGCCGAGGAAGTGGCCGAGTAATCGGACCGCTCCAACGCGACACAGCGAAAGCCCGGTCTCTGCCGGGCTTTTGCGTTCTGGTAGCGCCGGGCCATGCCCGGCGTTTCCGTATCCGCTACGCCCGCCGGGCATGGCCCGGCGCTACCTGCGGCACAATGCGACCCACACCGTTCCGACAGGCGTACCGTGTGGTGGTTCGAACGGGGCGCGCGGTCGGTTACGCTTGGCGCCTGATCCGTTCGAGCGTTCCCGATGAATCCATTGCGCTGGCCCTTCCGCGCCCAGTTCCTGCTGGGTTTCCTGATCTGCGCGGGCCTGCTGGGCTTCGCCATCTTCCTGCAGTTGAAGATGGGCCTGGAGCCCTGTCCCCTGTGCATCTTCCAGCGGCTGGCATTTGCTGCGCTGGGCCTGCTGTTCCTGATCGGCGCACTGCATGGGCCGTCCAACCGCCCGGGCCGTGCGACCTACGGCATCCTCGCCTTCATCGCCGCTGCTGTCGGCTTCGGCATCGCCGCACGCCATGTATACGTACAGATGCTGCCGCCGGAAATGGGTTCCACCTGTGGCCCGCCGCTGTCTTTCCTGAGCGAGACCATGGGGCCGCTGGAAGTGTTCCGTACCGTGCTGACCGGCACCGGCAACTGCGGCAACATCGATTGGACCTTCCTGGGCCTGACCATGCCGATGTGGTCGGGCGTGTGGTTCGTCCTGCTGGCGCTGTGGGCGCTGGTGGTGTCGCTGCGCAAGGTCAAGCGCTGAAAGCAGCCACGCACTGCGTGGCCGCTCTGGTAGTGCCGGCCGCTGGCCGGCATGCTGTGAGACTGCCGGCCAGCGGCCGACACTACCTCAGAAGTCCTGCTGCAGGCTCAGGTAGGCACCGCGACGCGGGCCCCACTGCGGGGCGAAGACGCCGACGCCGCCGCCATCGCGCAGTTGGTAGCTGCGATCCAGTGCGTTGATCAGCGCCACCTGCACATGCAGCGGGTGGCCGCTGTCGGCGTTGAAGTCGTGGCCGGCGCTGAGGTTGACCTGCAGGTAGGACGGCAGCTCGCCGCCATTGGGCACGGTATCGGTATCCGAGCGCAGCCCGCTGCCGAATACATAGTTCGCACCGATGCGGTTGTGACCAGCGAAGGCGTAGCTGACGCCGCCCGACGAGGTCAGCTTCTGGTCGTGGTCCAGGTGGATCCAGTGGTCTGCCGCGTAGGCCAGGGCATCGGGATCGAGGTTGTACTGGCTGGTGATGACGTCGGTGCCGATGGCCTTGTTCAGGGCTGCATTGAGATAGGCACTGAAGTCCCCGTTGCGGTAGTCGGCGCTGAATTCCAGGCCGCGGATGTGGCCGCGACGGTAGTTGAACGTCGAATAGATGTAGGCGGCACCGAACTGGCCTTCGTCCTGCAGGCGTGAAACGCGGCGGTCGTACGCATCCAGGCCGAGGGTCAGGTGCTCGCCCACCTGCTGGGACACGCCAACGTCGTAGTAGTCGCTGCGCTCGGCCAGCGGGGTGTTGCTGCCGCCGGAGGGCTGCGCATTGGTGGTGCCGTCGTACAGGCTGATGTCGCTGGTGGCGATCAGCTCGCTGGCCGGCGGAGTGAAGTAGCGTGAGTAACCGGCATGCACGGTGGTGCTGGCGCTGGCGTTCCAGACCACGCCCAGGCGCGGGCTGAGTTGGCCTTCGGTCTGGCCGAAGGCCTTGTAGCGGTCGCCGCGCAGACCGTAGTTGAACGTCCAGTCGTCGCCGATCCTCCATTCGTCCTGCATGTAGACGGCCATCGTGGTGGCCTTGAACGCGCTGCTGTCGGCGATCTGCAGGGGCGTGGTGCTGGCCTGCGCGCCATCGCCGTCGACCGGGAACACCCAGCTGTTGCTGCTGGCGCGGGCGCGTTCCTGGTTGCCGTACACCCCGTAGCGCAGGGTGTGGTTGTCGCCCAGCGGCGTGGAGAAATCCGCCTGCAGGGTGTTGGCGCGGTTGCTGCGCTGGACCTGCGAGGCGACGCCACTGAACACCAGATCACCCACCACGTCGGGTTTGAAGCCGGCATCGCTGTAACGCTGCCCGGCCGAGACCTGGTAGGCGGTCTGGCCCAGCGTGCCCTGCAGCACCAGCATGCCGAAGCGGGTGGTCTCGCGCTGGGTTTCATCCAGCTGGCTGGAATCGAAGGTGGTGGTGTCCAGATAGCCGAACTGCGGGGTCTGGCCAGGGTTGACCGGAATCTGGAAGCGGTTGTTCGCGAAGCCCGCAAAGACGCTCAGGCGGGTGCTGTCGTTGACCAGGTAGGTGAGGTCAGCGAAGGCTTTGCCCTGGTGGGTGTCGTCATGTTCGGGCCTGCGTGAGGCGGTCGGGTTCTCGAGGCCGACCTCGTTCTGATCGTAGTTGCCGGTCAGGAACCAGCTCCAGCGCCCCTGCGAGCCCCACCACGAGGCGTTCGGGTTGACCTTGCCGAACGAGCCGGCGGTGATGCCGGCACTGCCGCCATTGCCCAGCTCGGCGCCGCTGCGCGTGGTGATGTCGACCACCGCTGCGGTGCGCTCGCCGAACTGTGCCGGCAGCGCCCCGTCCATCAGGCGGATGCTCTTGATGGTGCGCGCGTCCAGGGTCTGGCCGAAACCGGAGATCGACTCGGGCAGCAGGACGCCATTGATGCGGTACTGCAGGTTGGCGTGGTCGCCGCGTACGTGCACGCCGCCGTAGGAATCCTGGACTACGCCGGGGGCCTGCAGCAGCACCTGGCTCAGCGGCGCGGAGGCGCCCAGCGGCTGCTTCTGGATGTCCTCGGCGGTGATCTGGTACTGGCTGCTGCCGATGTCGGGCGACAGCGCGTTGCGCGCCTGGTCGAGCTGGGCGCTGACGGTGACCATGTCGAGGTCCTTGACCGGCGCCGCGTCGTTGGTGGCATCGGCGGCCAGGGCGAGGGAGGGCAGACTGGCCAGGGCCAGGGCGAAGGTGATGCCGGTAGCGAGCAGGGAGAGCTTCATGGCGAATGGGCTATGGAAGGGGCTGGTCGGGGAAGGGTTTGTTACTTCGTAACACTGCGTGGCGCATCATGCGCCTGTCCGCACGGCTGTGGTCATGCGGTTTGTGGCCGATCGCGTTGCCCTTTCCCCGGTGTTCAGTGATGTGCAGAACAGGCCCGGGCCTTTGCGGCAGCGGCCGGCTCTGCGACCATGACCGCCCCCCCTCCGGAATCCTGCAATGAGCCTGTCCGCCGTTCCGCCCGTCTCCGATCCCGCTGCGACCACTGCTGGCGCTGGCTGGTCGCCGGAGAGCTGGCGTGGCAAGACCGCGCTGCAGATGCCGACCTATCCCGATCCGATGGCGCTGGATGCGGCCCTGCATGAGCTGAAGCGGCTGCCGCCGCTGGTGACGTCCTGGGAAATCCTGGCGCTGAAGCGGCAGTTGGCCCACGCGCAGGAGGGCAAGTGTTTCCTGCTGCAGGGCGGTGACTGTGCGGAGAACTTCAGCGACTGCGAATCGGGCACGATTTCCAACCGGCTCAAGGTGCTGCTGCAGATGAGCCTGGTGTTGGTGCACGGCCTGCGCCAGCCGGTGATCCGCGTGGGCCGCTTCGCGGGGCAGTACGCCAAGCCGCGTTCGGCCGACACCGAGACCCGCGACGGTGTGACCCTGCCCAGTTACCGCGGCGACGTGATCAATGCGCCTGCCTTCACCGAAGCGGCGCGCTTGCCGGACCCGAAGCGGATGCTGCAGGCCCACGCCCATTCGGCGATGACGATGAACTTCGTGCGGGCACTGATCGATGGTGGCTTCGCTGACCTGCACCACCCCGAATACTGGAACCTGGAGTGGGTGAGCCACTCGCCGCTGGCCGCCGAGTACCAGAAGATGGTGGCGTCCATCGGCGACGCCGTGCACTTCATGGAAACCCTGGCCGGGGCCCGTGTGCACAACCTCAACCGCATCGATTTCTACACCTCGCACGAAGCGCTGCTGCTGCCCTACGAGCAGGCGCTGACCCGCCAGGTGCCGCGCCAGCAGGGGTGGCTGAACCTGAGCACGCATTACCCGTGGATCGGCATGCGTACTGCGGCCCTTGATGGCGCACACGTGGAATACCTGCGTGGCGTGCGCAATCCGATCGCCATCAAGGTGGGGCCGTCGGTGCAGCCGGACCAGCTGCTGCGTCTGATCGACGTGCTGAACCCGGACGACGAGCCGGGCCGCCTGAGCTTCATCCATCGCATGGGGGCTGCGCAGATTGCCGAGAAGCTGCCACCGCTGCTGGATGCGGTGAAGCGCGATGGCCGCCGCGTGCTGTGGGTGTGCGATGCGATGCATGGCAACACCGAGAGCACGACCAATGGTTTCAAGACGCGCCGCTTCGACAACGTGCGAAGCGAGGTGGAGATGTCCTTCGATCTGCATGCGGCGGCGGGCACGCGCCTGGGGGGCGTGCATCTGGAGCTGACCGGCGAGGACGTGACCGAATGCACCGGCGGTGCGCGCGAGTTGACCGAGCGTGACCTGGAGCGTGCGTACCGTTCGACGGTGGACCCGCGGTTGAACTACGAGCAGTCGCTGGAGATTGCGATGGCGATCGTGCGCAAGCAGGAGCAGGCGCGGTAGGTTTTTTCTGCAGGGCTTGCAGGCCTGCACCTGCTCAATGCAACGGCAACGGCCAAAGCCAGAGCGGGCATTCCGTGGGATGGCGGGGCGGTGTCGGATTGCGGGGACGCCGCAAGTACGTCCTTGTAGGCTTGGCCGCGGCATCCATGCCGCGGACACCCCGCAATCCGACACCGCCCCGCCTTCGACAGTCTTCTGCGGTCTGTTGGAACTTGCTGCTGATGGTGGGTGCCGACCGTTGGTCGGCACGGGGTCAGATAGCGATGCCTGAGAGATTTCATCCACGCATGGCGTGGATCTACTGCGCTCCGGTAGGTGTCGACCTTGGTCGACACGGTAGATCCACGCCATGCGTGGATGAATTCATTCGATATCTGACAGATGTGTCGACCAAGGTCGACACCTACCAACAGCCGAGTGCCCCGCCATCCCACGGAATGCGGCCTTTGATCTTGACGTTGACGTTGCTCGTAGCAGATGCAGGGGGGGCAGCCCTGCCGACACCCCCCTACAACCATGGTATTACCCATTAAGTGCGATATTCGCACGCACAGTCGATTACCGCACTTGAATGGTGCAGTGCGATAAACCTAATTTCACTTCCGCAGTTTCATAGCAGTCCAAGCGATCCACCCCTGGCGGGGCGAGGGCAGCAGCCGGTCCGGTGCTGAAGCCAGGTGCAGGGGAAGACCGCAGGATTTTCCTTCCTCTGTGCGGAGTGATCGCATGCGCCGTCGTCTGTCCGTTGTTTCCCTGTCCCTGCTTGCCGTGCTGCCGTCGCTGGCGCTGGCCTACCAGGCCGAACCGCCGCGCGAGACCCTGCAGGTCCTGCACGTGGACCGCTACGCCGATGACGCCAATGCCGGCTCGCTGCGCTGGGCGATCACCACCGCCAACGCGGCGCCGGGCCGCTATCGCATCGAAATCAATGCCGTCGGCGCTGCGCCCTACGTAATCAAACCGGCTTCGCCGCTGCCGGAGATCAAGGGGCCGGTGCAGATCATCGGCACCGCTTGGGCGCGCGATGGCCAGTACATCGCCATCGATGGCTCGGCCTACGTCAGCGGCACCGGCACCGATGCCTGCCCGGGTGCCGAGCCTGGCCAGTCCGGCACCAACGTTCGCACCACCACGCTGCCGGGGCTGGTCCTGCGCGATACCCAGGGCGTGGAACTGGCCGGGCTGGAGATCCGCAACTTCTGCATCGGCGTGCTGGTCAACCGCGCCAGCCACAACGAGATCCATGACAACCGCATCGTCGCCAACAAGGGCGGTGCCGGCATCATGCTCACCGGCGACGACGGCAAAGGCCAGTCCACCGCCACCACCACCGTGCACAACCGCATCGTGCGCAATGCCTTCCTCGACAACGGCGATGGCCTGGAGTTGACCCGTGGCGCGGCCTGGAACCTGGTGGCCGACAACCTGTTCCAGTCCACCCGCGCCAATCCCGAGCCCTCGCAGGGCATCGAGATCCTGTGGGGCAATGACAACAGCGTGGTCCACAACCGTTTCGTTGATTACTCCGATGGCCTGCAGATCAACTGGGGCAACCGCAACTACATCGCCGCCAACACGTTCACCGGAAACTCGCTGGGCCTGAGCATCACCGGCAGCGGCAACGTCGTCGATGGCAACACCATCACCGGCAATGGCATCGGCATCGGTGTGCGCCCGCAGCCGGTCAGCGCGCCCAACCGCTTCACCGCCAACCGCATCTACGGCAACGGCCTGCCGATCGAGCGCTGCGAAGCCGGTGGCGCCTGCGCGAAGGGCCAGCCGCGTGGTGCCATCGTGTTCGGTGTGCCAGGCCTGGAACACGCCAGTTTTGTCGGCTCGCGCGGCCGCGGCGTCGATAACGATCCCTCCAAGCGTGCGCGCATCTGCACCGCCGCCGGCCAGGCCGACTGCCAGCCGCTGCCGAACCTGGGCCAGGCAGCGCCGCAGCTGACCGCCGTGCAGGGCAAGGGCGCGCAGCGCCAGCTCAGCGGCCGTTTCCAGGGCGTGCCTGACAGCCGCTATCAGGTGGAGGTGTTCGGCAACCGCGCCGCCAGCGGCAGCGAAGCTGAGCTGGTGCTGGGCAGCGTCGAAGCCCGCACCGATGCGCAGGGGCAGGGCAGCTTCACCTTCCCGCTCGGTGCCGGGGCCGATGCTGCCGCTGCCGGCAGCCTGACCGCCACGGTCACCTCGGCGCAGGGCGCCACCTCCCCCCTGAGTGCGCCGCTTTCGCTGCGCTGATCACCTCCACGAGACTGAAATCATGAATCCTGCGAAACCCCATTCCCTGGGCCTCCCTCTGGCCATCCTTGCCGCCACGTTGCTGCCGACGATGGCCCATGCGCAATCCAGCAACCGCTATGAGGGCAAGACCCTGACCGGTGACTGGGGCGGTACCCGCACGGATCTGTTCGAGCGTGGCATCGCCTTCCGCGGTGATTACGTTGGCGAGGCCATGGGCGTGGTCGATGGCGGCTACGGCGAAACCGGTGCGCGCTACGCGCAGCAGGTGCGCGTGGGCATGGACCTGGACATGGGCAAGCTGGCCGGCTGGGACGGCGGTGCCTTCCACTTCACCCTCAACGACCGTCGCGGCCGCAGTACCTCGGTGGACTTCGTCGGCAACCGCTTCCCGATCCAGGAAGCGTACGGCGGCCAGTACACGCGCCTGACCGAACTGAGCTACGACCAGACCTTCAACGCAGGGCAGTCGTATTACAAGCTGGGTTACTACGCGATGGGCAACCAGTTCGGCCTGCACAGCCTGCTGACCCACTTCGTCAACGCCGCGTTCTGCGCGCACCCGCTGGCCATGTCCGGCAACAGCGGCTGGTACAACTACCCGATGGCACGCTGGGGCGGCGAGTTCGCCCAGCAGATCACCCCGGCGGTGAACGTGCGTACCGGCTGGTTCCAGGTCAATCCGAACCTCGGCGGCAACATCGAGCGCAACGCGTTCCGTCCGTTCGTGTCGGGCACCACCGGTTCGCTGTTCCCGGTGGAAGTGACCTGGACCCCGGCCAAGGGCAGCCGCCATGCCGGCGTCTACAAGTTTGGCGGGTACTACGACACCTCGCGCGTGGACAAGCGCGGCCTGGATACCTCGCCGACCACCGGCCGCCACGGCGCCTATGTGCTGGCCGAGCAGCGCCTGACCCAGGAGTCGGCCGACCCGAGCCGCGGCCTGACCGCGTTCGCGCAGTACATGGTGTCCGACACCGATACCGCTCAGATCAAGCGCTGGTATGCGCTGGGCGGCGTCTACCAGGGCATCGGCTCGCGCGCGCAGGACAGCATCGCGCTGGGCTACGTGGGCGCCGACATCAACGACCGTCTGGTCGATGCGCGCCGGGCCACGCTGATGGCCGGGGGCGTGCCCACCGATTCGCCGCTGTACAACCTCAGCCAAGCCGAGGAGCTGTTCGAACTGTCCTACAGCGTCCAGGTGAACCCGTGGCTGATGATCCGCCCGGACGTGCAGTACATCATCAACCCGGGCACATTCAATTACAGCGGTACCGACAACGCCTGGGCGGTGGGTGTCCAGGCCAAGGTGACCTTCTGATGGCCGCGCGCTCCCTCCATGCTCTGGTGACTGCCATGAAATTCCCGTTTGCGTCCGTTGTCCTCGCCGGTGCGCTCAGCGCCTCCCCCCTGCTGGCCCTGGCCGCACCGCCGCCGGCGGTGCTCCAGGTCGGCCAGCTGCGCATCGGCGAGGGCAGCCCCCGCACCATCGTGCCGATCACCGGTGCCACGGCTGAGGTCGCCCTGCAGCAGGCCTCAGCCATCGCGGCCAGCAAGGCTACCGACATCGCCGAGTGGCGCATCGACTACCTGGACATCGCCACCGATGGCAAGGCGCTGGTCGCGCTGGGCAAGCGCATCCAGGCGACGCTGGGCGGCAAGCCGGTCATCGTCACCTTCCGCACCAAGGCCGAAGGCGGCGCCAAGCCGATCAGCGATGCCGACTACGGCGCGCTCTACGCCACACTGCTGCGCGGCGGCGTCGCTCAGCTGATCGACGTGGAGATGTTCCGCGACCCGAAGGTGGTGCAGGCGCTGGTAGCGCAGGCGCACAAGGCCGGGGTGAAGGTGGTGATGTCCAACCATGACTTCCACGCCACGCCGCCGCGCGAAGAGATCGTCGCGCGCCTGCTGAAGCAGCAGGAACTGGGCGCGGACGTGCTGAAGATTGCCGTGATGCCGCGCGATGCCGGTGATGTGCTGGCCCTGCTCGATGCCACCTGGCAGGTGCGACAGCAGAGCGACAAGCCGCTGCTGACGATGTCGATGGGCGGTACCGGCGTGGTTTCGCGTCTGGCCGGTGAAACCTTCGGCCAGGCCCTGACCTTCGGCATGATCGGCACCGCCTCGGCGCCGGGCCAGGTCGAGGTTGATCGCCTGCAGGACGTCCTGCAGGTCATCCACGCATCCAGCCAGGCCGGTCGCTGAGACCTCACACGCCGGACGTTCCACCGCATCACGCTGTCGCAGGAAACCGCACCATGAGCCACGCTTCCGCCGCTGCACCGCCGCTTGTCCTTGAACGGATGAGTCCCTTCCAGTGGACCGCCATCGCCATCTGCGTGCTGTTGAACATGCTCGATGGTTTCGATGTGATGGTCATGGCCTTCACTGCGCCGCACGTGTCGGCCGACTGGCAGTTGTCCGGCAAGGTGCTGGGGCTGATGCTCAGTGCCGGCCTGGTCGGCATGGCACTCGGCTCGTTCCTGCTGGCGCCGCTGGCCGACCGCTGGGGCCGGCGGCCGATGATCGTCTGCTGCCTGCTGATCCTGACCAGCGGCATGGCGCTGTCGGCGCTGGCCGCCAACGCGTGGCAACTGGGCGCGCTGCGCGTGTACACCGGCATCGGCATCGGCGGCATGCTGGCCGGGGTGGGCGTGATCACGGCCGAGTACGCCAATGCCAAGTGGCGCAGCACGGCGGTCGCGCTGCAGGCCACCGGCTATCCGATCGGCGCCACCGCCGGCGGCCTGCTGGCGGCATGGATGCTGGAACACTGGTCCTGGCACAGCGTGTTCCTGGTTGGCGCAGCGGCATCGCTGCTGTGCATTCCGCTGGTGCTGAAGTGCCTGCCGGAATCGCTGGATTTCCTGGTGGCGCGCCGCCCGGCCAATGCATTGCCGCGCTTGAATGTGCTGCTTGCGCGCATGCGCGTGCCGCAGTTGCAGGCGCTGCCGCCGGCACCGGTGCGCGATGGCCAGCGGCAGGGCTATGCGGCGCTGTTCGTAGGCGACCTGCGTCGCGTCGCGCTGCTGATCGCGCTGGCCTTCTTCCTGCACATGTTTGCCTTCTACTTCGTACTGAGCTGGACGCCGAAGCTGCTGGTCTCGGCCGGCGTGTCGGCGCAGCAGGGCATCACCGGTGGCGTGCTGCTGAACCTGGGCGGCATCGTCGGCGGCAGCCTGTTCGGCTGGTTGGCATCGCGCTGGTCGCTGTCGAAGCTGACCGCTGGCGCGCTGCTGCTGGCCATGGTGTCGATGCTGGGCTTCGCAGCGTTCAATACGCAGTTGACTGTGGCGTTCCCGCTGGCCTTCGTGATCGGTGCGGCGCTGTTCGCAGCGATGGCCGGCCTGTACGCGGCGGCACCGGTAGTGTTTGCCGCGCAGGTGCGTACCACCGGCCTGGGCTGGGCCATCGGCATCGGCCGCGTCGGCGCGATCCTTTCGCCGCTCACCGTGGGTGTGCTGGTGGATGGCCACTGGCAGCCGTCGGCGCTGTATGTGCTGTGTGCGCTGCCGCTGGTGCTGGCGGCGTGGGCATGCCTGGGCCTGCGCGTGGGCGTAGGCCAGAACCGGCGTTGAACCGACGATCGGTGCATATCACTCAATGTTCGATTATCGAATCATGTGGCCGAATATCGCATTGACTGGGCCGGTTGGCATGGCGACCATGGCCGGGTCAGCTTTTCCCTTCGCAGTGGCCCTGCAGCGTGGCGGCGATGACCGCCGGCAGGCAGGGCAAGGAGCAATGCAGTGATCGACAAGACCGTGGCCAGCGTGCAAGCAGCGGTGGCCGATATCCACGATGGCGCCACCGTGATGATCGGCGGCTTTGGTACCGCCGGCATGCCCGATGAGCTGATCGATGCGCTCATCGAACAGGGCGCGCGCGAGCTGACCATCATCAACAACAACGCCGGCAATGGTGATACCGGCCTGGCCGCACTGATCAAGCACAAGCGCGTGCGCCGCATCGTCTGCTCGTTCCCGCGGCAGGCCGATTCGCAGCACTTCGATGCGGCCTACCGCGCCGGCGAGATCGAGCTGGAGCTGGTACCGCAGGGCAACCTCGCCGCGCGCATCCATGCGGCCGGTTCCGGCCTGGGTGCGATCTTCACCCCTACCGGCTACGGCACCGAGCTGGCCAAGGGCAAGGAAACGCGCGAGATCGATGGCCGACACTACGTACTCGAGTACCCGCTGCATGCCGACTTCGCGCTGATCAAGGCCGACCGTGGCGACCGCTGGGGCAATCTGGTGTACCGCAGGACCGCGCGCAACTTCGGTCCGCTGATGGCGATGGCCGCACGCTGCGCCATCGTGCAGGTGCGTGAGGTCGTGGCACTGGGCGAGCTGGACCCGGAGGCCGTGGTGACCCCCGGTATTTTCGTGCAGCGCGTGGTGCCGGTGGCCGCAGGGGGAGTGCAGGCATGAACAAGCTCAGCCGCGAACAGATGGCCGCGCGCGTGGCGCGCGATATTCCCGAAGGGGCCTACGTCAACCTGGGCATCGGCCTGCCCACCACGGTGGCCAACTTCCTGCCGGCCGACAAGGAGATCTTCCTGCAGTCGGAAAACGGCCTGCTCGGCATGGGCCCGGCGCCGGCCCCTGGGCAGGAAGACCCGGACCTGATCAACGCCGGCAAGCAGCCGGTCACCCTGCTCACCGGTGGGTGTTACTTCCACCACGCCGATTCGTTCGCGATGATGCGCGGCGGCCACCTCGACATCTGCGTGCTGGGCGCCTTCCAGGTGTCCGTGCACGGCGATCTGGCCAACTGGAGTACCGGCGCCGCCGACGCGATTCCCGCCGTGGGTGGTGCGATGGACCTGGCCATCGGTGCCAAGCAGGTCTTCGTGATGATGGACCTGTTCACCAAGAAGGGTGAGAGCAAGCTGGTGGCCGACTGCAGCTACCCGCTGACCGGCCTGCGCTGCGTCTCGCGCGTCTATACCGATGTAGCGGTGTTCGACCTCGGCGCCGACGGCGCGACGGTGCTGGAAATGGTCGAGGGCATGGACATTGAACAACTGCGTGAACTGACCGGCCTGCCGCTGGCACTGGCCGAAGGAGTCTGAGATGGGCCTGCACGTGACCTACATCGTTGATGGCATCCGCACCCCGATCGGCCGCTACGGCGGTGCACTGTCCGGCGTGCGCGCCGACGACCTCGGCGCGATTCCGCTGAAGGCACTGCTGGCGCGGCACCCGCAGCTGGATCCGGCCCTGATCGAGGATGTCTACCTGGGCTGCGCCAACCAGGCCGGCGAAGACAACCGTAACGTCGCCCGCATGAGCCTGCTGCTGGCCGGGTTGCCGGTAACCGTGCCGGGCAGCACGATCAACCGCCTGTGTGGTTCGGGCCTGGATGCGATCGGCACCGTGGCCCGCGGCATTGCGGCGGGCGAGCTGGGCCTGGCCATCGCCGGCGGCGTTGAATCGATGTCGCGCGCGCCGTTCGTGATGGGCAAGGCGACCTCGCCGTTCGCCCGTGACCAGCAGATTGAAGACACCACCATGGGCTGGCGCTTCATCAACCCGCGCCTGCGCGAACTGCATGGCGTGGAGACCATGGGCCAGACCGCCGAGAACGTGGCCGAGCGCTACGCCATCAGCCGCGAGGACCAGGATGCGTTCGCCCTGCGCAGCCAGCAGCGCACGGCCGCTGCGCAGGCACGCGGCTTCTTCGATGGCGAAATCGTGGCGGTGGACGTGCCGGGCCGCAAGCGCGGCGAGGTCGTCACCGTCGACCGCGATGAACACCCGCGCGGCGATACCACCGCCGAGGCACTGGCCAAGCTGAAGCCGCTGTTCCGCCAGCCAGGTACGGTCACCGCCGGCAACGCTTCGGGCATCAACGATGGCGCCGCCGCACTGCTGCTGGCCTCCGGTACGCAGGTGAAGGCTTTGGGCCTGACCCCGCGTGCACGCATCCTCGGTTTTGCCAGCGCCGGCGTCGAACCTGCCATCATGGGCATGGGCCCGGTGCCGGCCAGCCAGAAGCTGATGGCACGGTTGGGCCTGACCATCACTGATTTCGATGCCATTGAACTGAACGAGGCCTTCGCCTCGCAGGGCCTGGCCTGCATGCGCCAGCTCGGCCTGGCCGACGATGCAGCGCACGTGAACCCCAACGGCGGTGCCATCGCCCTGGGCCATCCGCTGGGCATGAGCGGTGCACGCCTGGCGCTGACCCTGCTGCGCCAGCTGGAAGCCAGTGATGGCCGCCGTGGTCTGGCCACGATGTGCATCGGCGTCGGGCAGGGTGTGGCCCTGGCCATCGAGCGCGTGTAAGCCTTTCTCCCAATCCATGATCTGCAAGACAGCTGCGGCCCACGGGCCGCTCGCCAACAGGAGTACGTCATGAGCGATCCCACCGAACTGCGCGGCTACCGCAAGCCGTACCCCGGCAGCCAGCCGCCGCGCATCCACCTGCCGTATGCCTCCACCGCGACACGCGGACCGGGCACCGATCCGATTGCGATCCCGGTGACGCTCTCGGAAGTGACCGGCCCGGCCATCAACCGCCTCACCCTGGGTGAGCATGCCGCCGACCTGACCGCCGGTTTCCCTGGCCAGCCGCAGGGCGAGCGCATCATTGTCAGTGGCCGCGTGCTGGACGAGAATGGCCGCCCGGTGCGCAACACCGTGGTCGAGGTCTGGCAGTGCAACGCCGCCGGCCGCTACCTGCACAAGGGCGACCAGCATGACGCGCCGCTGGATCCCAACTTCAAGGGCACCGGCCAGGTGCTGACCGACAGCGAAGGCCGCTACCGCTTCACCACCATCAAGCCGGGCGCCTACCCGTGGCGCAACCACTACAACGCGTGGCGCCCGGCGCACATCCACTTCTCGCTGCATGGTGATGGCATCGGCCAGCGCCTGGTCACGCAGATGTATTTTCCCAATGATCCGCTGCTGGCATTCGATCCCATCTACAACTGCGTGGATGACGCCAAAGCGCGCGAGCGCATGGTGTCCTCGTTCGACTGGGAAAACACCGTCAACGAATTCGCGCTCGGCTACCGCTTCGACATCGTGCTGCGCGGTCGCAAGATGACCGTCTGGGAGTAAAACCATGAGTTTCCAATCCACTCCGTGGCAGACCGTGGGCCCGTACTATCGCCTGGGCCTGGAACCGCTGTATCGCACCGAAATCGCCCCCGCCACCGCGCAGGGCGAGCGCGTGGAAGTGCTGGGCCAGGTATTCGATGGCAATGGCGTGCCGGTGTCCGATGCCGTGCTGGAAATCTGGCAGGCCGACGCGCAAGGCATCTATGCCCACAGCGAAGACCCGCGCCGTGATGACCATTACCCGGCGTTCGACGGCTGGGGCCGCGTGCCCACCGACGACCAGGGCCGCTTCGCGTTCACCACCGTGAAGCCCGGCCGCGTGCCGGGCCTGCGTGGCGAGCCACAGGCACCGCATCTGGTGGTACTGGTGTTCATGCGTGGCCTGCTGCAGGCCGCCCGTGGCCGCATCTACTTCAGCGATGAAGCCAGCAACGGCGAGGACGGGATCCTCGCGCTGGTCCCCGCCGAGCGTCGCCATACGCTGTTGGCACAGGCGCAGGGCAAGGGCCTCTACCAGTGGGACGTACACATGCAGGGCCCGGACGAGACGGTGTTCTTCGCGTACTGATCGCGGCGCGGCCAACGCGCCTTCCGGCCACGCCACGCCCGCGTGCAGCGGGGCGGGTAAGCTGTGACCACACAGGATGGACTGCACCGATGAGCCACTCCCCAACGCTGCTGGGCGGTCTGTTCGGCGACCCTGCCGTCGACGCCGTGTTCAGTGATGAAGCACGCCTGCAGGCGATGCTGCAAGTCGAACGCGCCCTGGCGCGCGCGCAGGTGCACTGCGGGGTGATTCCCGCCGCTGCGCTGGCGCCGATCGAAGCGGCCTGCAGCGCCGATCTGTACGCGGTGCCGGCACTGTCGGCGGCCACGGCACTGGCCGGCAACCCGGCCATTCCGCTGGTCAAAGCGCTCACCGCGCAGGTCAAGGCAGCAGATGCCGACGCCGCGCGCTGGGTGCATTGGGGTGCCACCAGCCAGGACATCATCGATACCGGCGCGGTGCTGCAGCTGCGCGTGGCGGTCAGCCACGTGCAGGCGCGCCTGCAGGTGCTGTGCACGGCGCTGGCGCAGCTGGCCGAGGCCGAGCGCGGCACCGGCCTGCCGGGGCGCACGCTGCTGCAGCAGGCGGTGCCGGTGACCTTCGGGTTGAAGGCGGCCGGTTGGCTGGATGCCCTGCAGCGCAGCCAGCGTCGCCTCGATGCGCTGGCCGAAGACACCCTGGTGCTGCAGTTCGGCGGTGCCGCCGGTACGCTGGCCTCGCTGCAGACGCGCGGGCTGGACGTGGCTGATGCCCTGGCCGCCGAACTGCAGTTGCCGCTGCCGGCGCTGCCCTGGCACACCGCGCGTGACCGCATGGCCGAGTTCGGCAGCGTGTTCGCACTGCTGGCCGGCAGCCTCGGCAAGATCGCCACCGATATCGTGCTGCTGATGCAGTCCGAAGTGGCCGAAGCCTTCGAGCCGGCAGGCGAGGGCAAGGGCGGTTCGTCGGCGATGCCGCACAAGCGCAACCCGGTTGGCTGCGTGGCGGCCATTGCCGCCGCAACGCGCGTGCCCGGCCTGCTGTCCACGTTGTTCAGCGCCCTGCCGCAGCCGCACGAGCGCGCGGCCGGGCAGTGGCATGCCGAGTGGGACACCGTGCCGGAAATCGTGCGCCTGTGCGCCGGCAGCCTGGCCCAGGTGGCCGTGGTGGTACAGGGCCTGCAGCTGGACCGCGAGCGCATGCGCCAGCACCTGGACAGCCATGGCGGCCTGCTCTACGCCGAAGCCGTTGCGGTCACCCTGGCCGAGCGCATCGGCAAAGCGGCCGCACATGCGCTGGTGGAACAGGCGGCCAGACAGGCACTGGCGCAGTCATTGCACCTGCGCGACGTACTGGCGCAGATGCCGGAGGTCACCGCGCAGCTTTCGCCCGCACAACTGGATGCCCTGTTCGCCGCTGACAGCTGGCGCGGCATGGCCGATACCTGGATCGACCGCGTGCTCGCGCGCGGCTGATCCCTAAGTTCAACGCTGAAGCCCCCATGCCCTTCCTCGACCTTCCGCAGCACCGCCTGCATTACCAGACCGAAGGCCGCGCCGATGGCCCGTGGCTGACCTTCTGCAACTCGCTGGGTACCGATCTGGGCATGTGGCAGCCGCAGGTGGATGCGTTGGCCTCGCAGTACCGCATCCTGCGCTATGACCGTCGCGGCCATGGCCAGTCCAGCGCGCCTCCGGGGCTGTACACCGTGGCCGAGCTGGGCGGCGACGTGCTGGCGTTGTGGGATCACCTTGGCATCGAGCGCAGCCATTTCTGCGGGCTCTCCATCGGCGGCCTGACCGGCCAGTGGCTGGGCGTGCATGCCGGCGATCGCCTGCGCACACTCACCGTGGCCGCCACTGCGGCAAAGATCGGCACGCTGGACGGCTGGAAGGCACGCATCGCCCAGGTGCAGCACGATGGCCTGCTGCCGCTGGTGGACGGCACCCGCGAGCGCTGGTTCACTGCTGCCTTCGCACAGACCCATGCCAGCCAGGTGGAGGACATCCTGCAGCGCTTCCTCGCCACCCGCGTGGCCGGCTATGCAGGCTGCTGCAACGCCGTAGGCATGGCCGATTTCCGTGATGTGCTGGGCGGCATCGGCGTGCCGCTGCTGGCCATTGCCGGTGACGACGATCCGGTCTGCGTGCCGGCCGAGCTGCAGGCCATCGCCGAGGGCGTTGTCCATGGCCACCTTGCCACGGTTCCCGGGCGGCACATCTGCAACCTGGAATCGCCGCAGGCGTTCACTGCCGCACTGTCCGCGCACCTTTCCGCGCAGCACTGACTTCTTTCAACAGGGTTACGACGATGGACGAACAGGAACGCTACGAAGCCGGCCTTGCAGTGCGCCGCCAGGTGCTCGGTGAGGCGCATGTGGAACGCTCGCTGCAGGCGTGCACCGACTTCACCACCGAATTCCAGGAATTCATCACCCGCACCGCATGGGGCACGGTGTGGACACGCGACGGACTGCCGCGGCATACACGCTCGCTGCTGACCATCGTGATGATGGTGGCGCTGGGCCATGACGAGGAATTCAAGCTGCACATCCGCGCGGCCCGCAACAATGGCGTCACGCCGGAAGAAATCAAGGAAGTGTTGCTGCAGGCGGCCATCTACTGTGGCGTGCCGGCGGCCAACCACGCCTTCGCACTGGCCAAGCCGATCCTGGAAGAGCAGGCTTCGGAACGGTAGTGCCGGCCGCTGGCCGGCAACCTCCTGCACATCGGCGAAGCCGGCCAGCGGCCGGCACTACCAGATTCAGTGCACCTCAATTCAACAACGTACCCAACCGCTGTGCCGCTTCACGCAGGCGCGGCAGCAGCTGGGTCTGCATTACGCCCAGGCCGATGCGGCCCGCCTGTGTACCGATGTTCAGCGCGGCCACCACCTCACCGCTGCGCGAACGCACCGGCACGGCGATCGAGCGCAGGCCGATCTCCAGTTCCTGATCGACCAGGGACACGCCATCACGGCGCACTTTTTCCAGCAGGTCGAGGAAATCATCCATCCGGGTAACGGTGCGTTCGGTGCGCGGGCGCAGCGGATTGCGTTCCAGGTAGCCTTCCAGGGTGTCGCGCGGCAGTGCCGCCAGCAGCACGCGGCCCATCGAAGTGCAGTAGGCCGGCAGGCGGCTGCCCGCGCGCAGGCCGATCGACATGATGCGCACGGTTTCCGCACGTGCCACGTACAGGATGTCATCGCCGTCGAGCACGCCCAGCGAGCAGGATTCGTGCACGTCATCGCGCAGGGCGTCCAGCACCGGCTGCGCAGCCGCCGTCATCGACGACGATGCGACATAGGCACCGCCCATGCCCAGCACGCGTGGCAACAGCACGAAGCCACGGCCCTGTTCACCCACGTAGCCGAGCTTTTCCAGCGTATACAGCACGCGCCGTACCGCAGCGCGCGAGATGCCGGTGTCGGTGCTGATCTGCGACATCGTCACTTCTCGCGGGTGTTGCGAGAACACGCTCAGCACGGCCAGGCCACGGCCGAGCGAAGTCATGAAATCCGGATCGCCCTGGTTGTCCTGGATCTGCCGCATCAGCTCATGGGCCAGGCCGCCATCCTGCGATGGTGCAGGCGGGCGCTTGGGGCGACGGCTGGGGGGAACGGCGGGCATGGCAGCAGCTTTCATCAGGTTCGACCTTGCATGGTAAGCGCTGGACCCTGCAACCGGTAGCCACGCGGCGCAGCCATGCAGGCTGCACCGCGTGGCATGGGTCACTTGCGCTCGGGCAGTGCGTAGGCGATCACGTAGTCGCCACGGTCCGGCGACTGGCGTGCGCCACCGGCGGAAATCACCACGTACTGGCGGCCCGTTTTCGGCGAGACGTAGGTCATCGGCGTGCCCTGGCTGCCGACCGGCATGCGGGCTTTCCAGACTTCCTCGCCGGTGCGGCTGTCGTAGGCGCGCAGGTAGTAGTCCTGCGTGCCGGCAAAGAACAGCAGGCCTGACTGCGTGGCCAGCGAACCGCCCAGGGTCGGCATGCCGATCGGAATCGGCAGGCCCATCTTGATGCCCATCGGCCCGGTGTCCTTCACCGTGCCCACCGGTACCTGCCAGACCAGCTGGCGGGTGGCCAGGTTGATGGCCGACATCGTGCCGAACGGCGGCTTCTGGCAGGGGATGCCCAGCTTGGACAGGAAGCGGTCGCGCAGCGAGCCGTACGGCGTGCCGGTCTGGGACGCCGCGCCCATTTCCACGCCACCGGCGCCGCTGGTCATCTGCGCACGCGGAATAAGCTTGGTCCACAGACCAAGACGCATGTCATTGACAAACAGGTAGCCGGTGGTCGGATCGACCGACGCGCTGCCCCAGTTCATCCCACCCAGCGAACCCGGCCACTGCAGTGCCAGATCCTCGCCCGGCGGGGTGTACATGCCGTCATAGCGGAATTGCTTGAACTGGATGCGGCACAGCATCTGGTCAATGGGGGTCGCACCCCACATGTCCGATTCGGTCAGCGTTTCCGCGCCGATCTGCGGCAGGCCCACCGACAACGGCTGGGTGGCGGCGTAGCGCTCGCCCTGCGCATTGCCCTGCGGCGCGGGAATGTTGCGCACTTCGCTGATCGGCACGCCGGTCTGGCGGTTGAGCATGAAGATCTGCCCGGCCTTGGTGACCTGCAGCAGAGCCGGCAGGGTGCCGCCCTTGCCGTCAGGCACATCGGTCAGGGTCGGCTGCGCTGGCAGGTCGTAGTCCCACAGATCGTGGTGCACGGTCTGGTAGACCCAGCGCTCCTTGCCGGTGGCCACGTCCAGCGCGACCACGGCCGAGCTGTACTTGTCATCCTGCGGGGTGCGCTCGCCGGCCCACTGGTCCGGCGTAGTATTGCCGGTGGGCAGGTAGACCAGGCCCAGCTGCGGGTCGTAGGCCATCGAGGTCCACACGTTCGGGGTGGCGCGCGTGTAGTGGACCGACGGATCCAGCGGCACGTCCGGGGTTTCCTTCGACAGGTCCCAGACCCAGGCCAGCGCACCGGTACGCACGTTGTAGGCACGCACCACGCCGGACGGTTCACCCACTTCGATGTTGTCGGCTACGCGGCCGCCGACCACGATCAGCTCGCCGGCCACCAGCGGCGCGGCGGTCAGGGTGTAGAAGCCGGGCTTGATCTCGCCCATGCCCACCTTCAGGTCGACCACGCCATTGCTGCCGAAGTCCGGGCACAGCGCGCCGGTCGTGGCATCCAGCGCGAACAGGCGCGCATCGATGGAGGTCATCAGGATGCGCTTTTCGCACAGCGCCGGACCCGTGCTGGCGGCGTCAACGGCCGGCTGCGGCGCGGGTGTCGGCGCCGAGGCCGCATCGAAATAGCCCAGGCCGCGGCACCGCTGCCAGTTCGGCGCGGTGGCCTTGGGATCGAAAGCCCAGCGTTGCTTGCCGGAATCGGCGTCGATGGCGATCACTTGATTGTGCGGGGTGCACAGGTACAGGGTGTCGCCGATCTGCAGCGGGGTGTTCTGGTCCTCGGCACCGAAGCCGTTGCTTTCCGGCACATCGCCGGTGCGTGCGGTCCAGGCAACCTGCAGTTCCTTTACGTTGGCCGGGGTGATCTGGTCCAGCGCCGCAAAACGGGTGCCTGCGGTCGTGTTGCCCCAGTGCATCCAGTCGCGCTGTTCAGCGCCCTTGGCCACCGGCACCACCGGTGGCGGCGTGCCCTGCGCCGTCTGCAGCGGGCGCGGCTGGAAGGCCGAGAACGCCGTGCCGAGCAGGCCGACCAGCAGCAGCGCAGCCACGCCGTAGGCGCCGCGACCTGCCAGCTGGCCGTGGCTGCGCCGCAGCACCGGCCAAGCCAGGGCGACCAGCAGCGCCAGCACCGCCGGCATCACCAGGCGCGAGACCAGTGGCCAGAAATTCCAGCCCGCATCCAGAAGGGCCCACACCAGCGTGGCCACAAAGGCCAGGCCGTACAGCAGCGCACCGTTCGGCCGGCGCATCACCAGCAGCACGCCGGCCACCGCCGACACCGCGCCCATCAACAGGAAATACCAGCTGCCGCCAAGCTGTACCAGGCGAACACCGCCGACCAGCAGAGCCAGGCCGAACAGGGTCACCAGGATGCCGAGCAGGACCACCAGCACACGGCACAGGGCCGGAACTCTCGTCGTCTCGTCCACGTTGCATGAACCTCATTGCGAAAAACCCGCACGAAGGCGGGGAAGCCCCGCGCGCGCCAGGCGTGGCGGGGGCCGTCGGCATCCCGGGCAGCTGCGGGCTTGAGGGCGGGCAGGCGCCGACCTGCTTATGACGCAGGTTGGGTGAATGGCCGGTTAGATCGATTATCGCACGGGTGTGCGATTCTGGCGTGACGTCATGCGGCCATGGGTGGAACGCAGCGGCGCGGTGGTGCCGGGAACGGGCAGGGCAGGGGCGAACCGGTTACCCTATGCCGCCATACAAGCTGGTAGCTGCAATGACCGACGCCACCGTGGCCGTCCCCGCCTGGTCCTCGCGCCTGCGCGATATCGCTGATTTCCCGAAGCCGGGCATCCTGTTCAAGGACATCATGCCGCTGCTCGCCCATGGCGAGGACTTCCGCGGCGCGATCTCGGCCATGGCCGAACGTTGGCGCGGGCAGCAGCTGGACGCCATCGTCGGTATCGAATCGCGGGGTTTCATCCTGGGCGCGGCCATGGCGCTGGAACTGGGCGTGGGCTTCGTGCCGGTACGCAAGCCGGGCAAGCTGCCGGGCAAGGTGCTGCGCGAGGAATACACGCTGGAATACCGCAGCGACTGCATCGAAGTGCATGCCGACGCGCTGCCGGCCGGCGCGCGCGTGGCCATCATCGATGACGTGCTGGCCACCGGCGGTACGCTCGGTGCCGCGCTGTCGCTGGTGCGCCGCCTCGGCGTGGAAGTGGTCGGCGCTGGCGTGCTGGTCGAGCTGGACGGCCTGGGTGGCCGCGCGCGCTGGGAGGCGGATCTGCCGCTGCACACCGAACTGGTGTTCTGATTGCTTCGCCGGGCATGGCCCGGCGCTACCAACAGCCTGCAGGTAGCGCCGGGCCATGCCCGGCCGATACCGTGATCGTTACATCATCCGCACGCGGAAGCGGCGGCCTTTGATCTTGCCAGCTTCCAGCTTCGCCACGGCCTTCTGCGCCTGCTCACGGGCGATGGCCACGTAGGAGCGGGTGGGGAAGATCGCGATCTTGCCGATGTGCTTGCCCGACAGGCCGGCATCGCCGGTCAGTGCGCCGAGGATATCGCCCGGGCGCAGCTTGTCGGTCTTGCCGCCATCGATGCGCAGGGTTCGCATGGCTGCCTGCGGCAGCTCGGCCGGGCGCGAGGTCGCCAGCGGCGTCTTCTGCCAGTCCAGCGGCTGGCCCAGATGGGCCTCCACCGCCTCGGCACGGGTCTTCTCGCGGCCGGCCACCAGGCTGATCGCCAGGCCGCTGGCACCGGCACGGCCGGTACGGCCCACGCGGTGCTGGTAACTCTCCACGTCGGTCGGCAGTTCGTAGTTGATCACCGCCGCCAGCTCTTCCACATCCAGGCCGCGCGCGGCCACATCGCTTGCCACCAGCACGTTGCAGCTGCGGTTGGCCAGGCGCAGCAGAACCTCCTCGCGGTCACGCTGTTCCATGTCGCCATGCAGGGCCAGCGCCGAGAAACCGAACTGCTGCAGCGAGTTGGCCACCTCGTCCACGTCCTTGCGGGTGTTGCAGAACACCACGGCCGATTCGGGCGTGTACTTCAGCAGCAGGCCGGCCAGCGCCTTCTGCCGGTGGGCCGGCTCCACCTCGCAGAACAGGTGGCGGATGGCCGGGGCCTGGTCGGCGCCTTCCACGGTCACTTCCATCGCATCACGCAGCAGGTCGCGGGCGATCTCGCGGATGCTGTCCGGGAAGGTGGCCGAGAAGAGCAGGCTCTGGCGGTCCTTGTGGGTGCGCCCGGCAATCTCGCGGATGGGCTCCTCGAAGCCCATGTCCAGCATGCGGTCGGCTTCGTCCAGCACCAGCGTGCGTACCGCGCCCAGGTTGAGGGCGCGCTTGCGGGCCAGTTCCTGCACGCGGCCGGGGGTACCGACCACCACGTGCGGGTCATGGCCCTCCAGCGAGGCCAGCTGCGGGCCCAGTGGCACGCCACCAACCAGCAGCAGCAGCTTCAGGTTGGGGATGCCGGTGGCCAGCTTGCGGATCTGCTTGGCGACCTGGTCGGCCAGTTCGCGGGTGGGGCACAGCACCAGTGCCTGCACGCGGATCAGGCTGGGGTCGATGGCCTGCAGCAGGCCCAGGCCGAAGGCGGCGGTCTTGCCGCTGCCGGTCGGTGCCTGTGCGATCACATCGCGGCGATCGAGGATCGCCGGCAGGCTCTGCGCCTGGATCGGTGTAAGAGTGGTGTAGCCGAGGGCGTCCAGGCCGGGCTGCAGGGCCGGGCTCAGCGGCAGGGTCGAAAAGTCAGTCATGACACATTGTACCTGCGTGCCCAGACCGGGTTGCAGCCACTGCTGGGGGAATGCAGCGGTAGAGTCGACCGTTGGTCGACTATCGTGCGGCGCGGCACCCCCAATCCAAGAGCAGTCGACCAACGGTCGACTCTACCGCCGAGATTCCGGCGGACGCCCGGCAACCGCTACAATGGGCACATGCCTCTGATTACTCTGCAGAACGTCGACTTCAGCGTCGGCGGCCCGTTGTTGCTGGAAAAAGCCGAACTGTCGATCGAGCCGGGCGAACGCATCGCCCTGATCGGCCGCAACGGCGCCGGCAAATCCACCCTGCTCAAGCTGCTGTCCGGCGACCACAAGCCCGATGACGGCGAAGTCCGCGTGCAGCAGGGCGTGCAGGGCGCGGCCTCGTTCCCGGGCACGATCCGGGCCCGCCAGGAAAGCCCGTTG